>CALHBZ010000225.1 GCA_937930605.1 Streptococcus oralis | reverse complement strand
TTGAACATGTCGGCACCAAACATGAGGTACATTGCCCCCATCAAGGTGATAATCAATGGGATATATGTGACAACCAGCCAAAGCAGCCCCCACGCAATATCTTTTCCTATCCGATGCCTCTCAAAACCAAGATAAGCCCAGAACGAAGCGTTGTATTGACGAAACGTACGCCAAATAACGACACCGCAGATAATAGTGACAAACGGAAAATAGATAATATCGGTCGGCGGAAAATCCCTGCTAATACCGGTCACCCTGAGGACGCCGTAGGTCGCAAGCGCCAATGCCGCCATGACCACTAGCCGGATGAGCACCAAAAAGAATGGCTTGGCCTGTTGTCTAGCGAATATATCCATCATAACCTCCATTGGTGTTAACCCGCGGTGATTTCCAGTGTAGTGACTGTGCATTGCGTACTCATGCGGGGGTAATAGCAATTTTGTAGCTGCTGATTGGGCTTTACGACGAGGGGGTTGTCTGAATCTTAATAGTGTTCGAGCTTGCCTATAGTAACCATGACTCCATCCCGAACTCATCCCATGGTTCGCAGAGAGATGTATCTATGGTCCATCCTCTTTCTTCTAATTTAGAGATTTCATTCTCTTTTAGGTGAGATTCAGGAGCTGCAACTGCTAGGAGATGGGTGGGGCGAGTAAAAGCCACAAAGCTTCCACAAATAGCTCTTTTGTGTTTGTCCGTAGTTCGCTTCGGAATTTTATGCCCGAGTAGGAATGGGATTATACGTTTGACAAAGTACATCCTGTTAAAAGTATCTAATAGCAGGGTCGCTGCATGTGTTTCACCTTTGATTGCATGGATCGAAGATAGTTCAATTTTAACTCCGTTGTGCTGGAACACATTAGTGGGAGGATAAGGGGATCGATGAATGTTCTCCTTTGGAATGGCGTAGAAATTTTTAATCTTCTCTATTTCTTGATCATGATTACTACCTGGAAGTACTATATCTTTAGTAATATTAAGCAGTAGATCAAAATATGTTATTTTAGAAGTGCTTTTTTCAAGTAATATTCTAGAAAATAGATTTTTGATTTCTCCAGCGTCTATCTTGTTGTCATGTAGTGTTTGAATCAGGTTTTGGTATTTTCTTCGGGCAGAAGTTTTTATAGCAAATTTATCATTACTGATAATGCGGGTAAATCCATCGGCTAAAATCTCAACTCCATCACTTAACATCCCTGATTCTTTGATGCTTAATTGTGCATGGACAACATAATCATAAAAATGTTTAAAATCTCTTGTTTGTTTATCTGCAGAGAAAGGAGGGTAATAATCTCGAAGCGAATAGGGGCGTTTCTCCTCATTTTCTCCCCTGATTCTGTCTCCAATTGCAGCTACCTTATTATTACTAATAACATCCGGTGGAATATTAGATGATACAATATCGGCAAATGTTGGGAGTACTTTTTCAATATTTTGGTCATCAAATAGAATAAAATGCAGAGGATTTTGCGGATTAGAATCGTTGATTCCCTTTAATCCTCCCTCAATTCCTGATACCGCAAGAGAAGTAGCAATGGTTGCTATTTTTCCATTTAGCCGATGACTGTTGGCGATGGTGATAGAATCCTTATTGGGAAAATTAATCTTTTCAGAGCTGGAATAAATTGCTTGATTTGGATCACCAACTCGTTGAATCACTGATTTACTCTTTTTATCCGCACCAGAATCAAATAGGTGGTTGAGTAATTCCATCTGAGCTGATGAGCAATCCTGGGTCTCGTCAGTAATCACAAAGGGAAATCGGTATCTAATCGATTGTATTATTTCTGGGCATATTTCAAGTGCTATTTTGGCAAAAAATAAAATTTCATCGTCCGTTATAATTCCGTTTCGAATGGATTGCCAAAATACTTTTGCAATTTCTTGATATGTCAAAGTGTGTTTGCCAGGTGCATTCTTTTTATCTATCAGTTTGTCGCCAAAAGGGGAATTCTCATTAATAGATTCGATCTTAATATCTTTAAGCTCTATATGGTGCTGTTCTAGATAGACCCTTGTTTGGTGTGATATTTTCTTGCACCTCCACTCATAGGCAAGATTGGTATTGATTTGTTGAGGCGGATAACCCATAGAGAATAGGTATTGATAGGTGATGAATTGATTGATAAAACCATGAATAGTGCCGACAAAATGTGGTTTACCATTCAAATTATGATTAATTCCAGTTCGCTCTAATCGTGTTGATACTTCATTTTTTGCCACGTTAGTGTGTGATAAAACACAAATACCCTGAGAGGTTGATTCCCATTTCTCCATTAATAGTAATAACTTCATGATAATTAATGTTGTTTTACCACTGCCGGGACAAGCAGATACATCTACTGGGCCTAGATTTTTGAGAAAATCCAGACGTTCTGAATCTAGCGGTTTCAAGTCTGAGTTTTGAGCGATGACTTGAATTTCTTCATCTGTGATAGGTGTTACCGGTAGTAGCATTTATTCAATCACTTTATAATTATGCATATTAGTGTTAGTGCCTGCCGCAAATTCAATTGCTTCAATAATGTACGATGGTAAGTAATCCCTTAACTTCTCAGAATCAGGATTGGTAAACCTTTCATAGAGAATATCCCCAAGATACTGTGCGGCTATCGACTTTGATGCTTTACTTCCCTCGATAAAAAGTCTGTACGCTTGAACGGCAGGGGGTACCGAACGGGCATCAGACAGTTTGTAGAATTCATTGATAGCTTCTTTGCGAATTTCTTCGCGTTTTTTACAATAGTTATCTTCTTTATGTAGACTTTCGTCTTTTAATGCTAATTTAGCTGCTGCAAATACTTCTTTTGCTAAGCCTGCGTATGCCAGATCGTATTCAAAAGTCCAGTGATCCGACACGAAAGTCTTTACGAAATTGCTATCGCCTTCTTTCTTTCTGCGGATATAGTTTTCTCGGCCCTCTTCGATGGATTCTTCATTTCCCCATATCTTGCCAAGTTTTGGATCAGATTCAGATCGCCACCTTCGGGTTGATTTTTTATCCTCTTCTTCACTTTTTGGGTGCTCATACCCTAATATTGGGAGAGCTGCTTCTGGGATGAGATCACGATCCGTTATGTTAGATACCCTGATACCTACAGGTTGAGCATTTTCGTCTTTTCTCTGGAAAATGCGAGAATATCGTCGCAGACCAACACCTCCCACATTAATAATTGAAATGCCATGTTTTGTTAAGTCATAACCAATTAATTTGGCGATGACTGGTATAAGTAGTTCTTCCGCATCACCTTCCACGATAATCAGATTTTCAGCGAAGAATAAATTACTTTTGGTAACATCCAGGAACCTTGACAGGAAACTGTAGTCATTATTTGAGAGTTGGGTTTTGCCCTTTGCTAAAGAATGTGCTTTTCCATGATTGACAAGGATGATATTTTCGACCTTGACTTTTGAAGTAAGAATTGGGCTATGTGTGGAAATAATTACTTGGATTTTTGATGTGCCTTCAGCCTGTTCAAGTAGGTATTCTAGTAACTGTAATTGACGTTGAGGGTGTAGGTGTGCTTCAGGTTCTTCAACCAATAGAAGAGGGAAACCAATATCACCTTTAGCTATGAGTAATAGTTCGCAGGCTATAAATAGTAGATTGTTAGAGCCAAGTCCAAAGCGGCCTCTGTCACTTTGTCCTTCGCTACCTTTGAGCGTTAAATCAAGTTGCTCTAATACTTGTTGTAATTTAGCATCATCCGTTGCTCCGGTTGTAAAAGTAAATTCACCAGTGATGGATTCATTCCGGAGGATTAAATTCGTTAGATGCTTTTGATTTAACTCATCTGTTGCCTCTTTGATGCTGTTGTTATCATTAATAAGTATCTTTAGTAAGTCTGATAATCCGGATAAGCTAAGTTCTCTTAGCTCATTATCCGAAGTGGGTATGTAACCATTAATTATTTTCTCGCCATCATTGATTGATGGGAATTGTTTCAGAACTTGAGACAAGCGGGAGTTTCGTCCTGAAGACATTTCATGTTCTGCGTCACGTAATGGGCGTAGATAGGTACAAGCTAGTAGATTTCTGGTTTCTGAGTCTACGATTTTCCCTACTAAAGCTTCTGATCCGCAGTAAAGTTTTGCGTCATTCCAAAAACGATTGCCATTTTTCTTTTTTTCAACACGCAATGTTAACTGAAGGATAACATCTTCATCCGTTTTTCGTGTCCCAGAAGAATCGATAGGATAGGTTAAATATTCAAGGTATCGAGCTCGATCTTCACAAGATAGATCTTCGAAGATCACACTAATTGTGAAATAATTGGCTTGCTCATTGTTTGGACTGATGTAATAGTCATCATCTTGAAAAAGTTGATAATCCTGATCTCGGGTTCTAAGAAGGTAGCGTATTCCATCTATGATTGCAGTTTTTCCACTATCATTAGGGCCGGCTAATGCTACAACGCCAGGCTGAAAGTCAACTTCTAACGGGTCCTCCTCGCTAAATTGGCGGAAATTCTTAAGCGTAAGTTTGCTTAAATACATCTTCTACCTTTGTGCTCAAAATGCTAATGAAGCAACTATAACATGACGTATTTATCAGTCGTGGGGGATTTGATACCTGATTTTATCGTGAAGCTTATTCAGGAAGCTTATTCAGCTGCTGGGGAAATCCATCTACGCTAACAAGTGGAAGATCAGAAAGAATATGCCATCTAGCTTGTCTTTTGTTATTCCCGGAAACTAGTCATGTTTGGGGACGCTGAATAAGCTTCCTGGTTTAAAAATTGCTTTAGACGTCCCCGTCGTAAAGCGGGTAAAAGAAAAAGGTGAGGCATAAAACCTCACCGTTAGGGGTGGCTGACGGGGCTCGAACCCG
>CALHBZ010000224.1 GCA_937930605.1 Streptococcus oralis | reverse complement strand
ATAATCGTATTTTAGCACTTTCTGGAAATGATATTTTTAGTGGTGGTGGTTTGTCAGCTGATTTGGCGACCTATACCTTGAATGGTTTGCATGGTTTCGTAGCAGTGACTTGTTTGACAGCCTTGACAGAAAAGGGGTTTGAGGTCTTTCCTACGGATGATACTATTTTCCAACATGAGTTGGATAGTTTGCGTGATGTGGAGTTTGCAGGGATTAAGATTGGTCTTTTGCCGACTGTTAGCGTTGCGGAGAAGGCACTTGACTTTATCAAGCGACGAACGGGAGTGCCTGTGGTATTGGACCCCGTCTTGGTCTGTAAGGAAACCCATGATGTAGCGGTCAGCCAACTCTGTCAAGAGTTGATTCGTTTTTTCCCTCATGTCAGTGTGATTACGCCAAATCTTCCAGAAGCAGAATTGCTAGCTGATCAAGAGATTAAAACCTTGGAAGATATGAAGACAGCAGCGCAGAAATTGCATGACTTGGGAGCGCCAGCAGTCATTATCAAGGGAGGTAATCGTCTCAGTCAGGATAAGGCAGTAGATGTCTTTTATGACGGACAAAACTTTACGATCCTAGAAAATCCCGTTATCCAAGGGCAAAATGCTGGTGCAGGTTGTACCTTTGCCTCAAGCATTGCCAGTCACTTGGTAAAAGGGGATGAACTTTTACCAGCAGTAGAGAGCTCTAAAGCTTTCGTTTACCGTGCCATTGCACAAGCAGATCAATATGGAGTAAGACAATATGAAGCAAACCAAAACAACTAAAATCGCCCTTGTATCTATCTTAACAGCCCTATCCGTAGCTTTAGGTTATGTGGTGAAAATCCCAACAGCTACTGGAATCCTCACTTTTTTGGATGCTGGAATTTTCTTTACCGCCTTTTATTTTGGGCGCCGTGAAGGAGCCATCGTTGGAGGTCTAGGAGGTTTTATCATTGACCTTATTTCAGGTTATCCTCACTGGATGATCTTCAGCTTGATTTTCCATGGTTCACAGGGCTATTTTGCAGGTTTTAAAGGCAAATGGCAATGGCTAGGCCTTGTCTTGGCTACTATCGTCATGGTAGCTGGTTATGCCTTCGCTACTGCTTGGATGAAAGGATGGGGGATAGCTCTGGCAGATGTTCCCCACAATTTATTGCAGAATTTTGTTGGAATGTTTGCAGGATTTCTTCTCTATCAAAGTATTAAAAAGATAAAATAAAAAAGTCAGCTCAAATAGCTGACTTTTTGCTTGTCTATAAGTTTAATCAAAATAAAGCAAGTCTTTGCTGGTGCTGGTAAAGAGGTCAAAGCCATCCTTGGTAACAACACCGCAGTCTTCGATACGGACCCCGACTTTACCAGGGATATAGATACCTGGTTCAACAGAGAAGCACATGCCTTCTTCGATGACCATGTCGTTTCCTTCCATGATAGATGGGAATTCGTGGACATCCATACCGATACCGTGACCGAGACGGTGGTTGAAGTACTCACCGTAACCAGCTTTTTCGATGACTTCACGGGCAGCGCGATCCACTTCATGAGCAGTCACACCTGGCTTGATGAAGTCAAGAGCAGCTTGTTGGGCTTCAAGGGTCAAGTTGTAAATATCTTTCTTGAATTGGTCTGGCTTGCCGACAGCGACTGTACGAGTCATGTCAGAAGCGTAGCCATTAACCATAACACCGAGGTCAAAGAGGAGAAGGGCATCCTTTTCGACTTTGTTTGCTCCAGGGATACCGTGTGGATTTGCAGCGTTATCACCAGTCAAGACCATGGTATCAAAGCTCATTTCATAGCCTTCACGCTTCATGGCAAAGTCGATTTGTGCGATGATATCTGTCTCAGTCTTATCAAGAGAAATATTGTCAAAACCAACATTAACAGCCTTGTCCGCATAGAGGCCTGCAACCATCATTTTTTGCACTTCATCAGCTGATTTGATGAGGCGCATGCGTTGGATGCGAGGAGTGAGGTTTTCAAACTCAGCGGCTTCAAAGACCGTTTTCAAACCATGGTATTTAGTCAAGATGAGATTGTCAAACTCAACTGCTACACGTTTGAAATCAAGTTGTGGAAGAGCATTCTGGATTTTCTTCCATGGATTTTCAGAGTCCACATAGCCTACAACCGGGAAGGAAACAGTGCTGCTTGCACGCTCAACCTCAAGGGCTGGAACGAAGAGGAGAGGTTTCTGATCTGCTAGAACAAAGAGGAACATTTGGCGTTCATGGGGATCACTGTAAAAGCCAGTGAGGTAATTGATAGTGACGGGGTCAGATACGACAGCGACGTCTAGTTTTTCTGATTCAAGATATGTTAGGATTTGTTGTAATTTAGACATATGCTACCTTCTTTCTACACCTCTATTTTGGCAAAAAATGAGAGAAAATGCAAGGGAGAAGGGTAAAAGAACAGACAAAAAGAACTCCGACAAGATAGGGGAGTTCTTTGATATAGTTTTTCTTATACTCTTCGAAAATCTCTTCAAACCACGTCAGCATCGCCTTACCGTAGATATATGTAACTGATTTCGTCAGTCTTATCTACAACCTCAAAGCGTTGCTTTGAGCAACCTGCGGCTAGCTTCCTAGTTTGCTCTTTGATTTTCATTGAGTATTAATTTATGAAAAGTCAGCCTTGCTTTTGACGTCGCTGTATTCTTCAGCGATTTCTTGGCCGAGAATGTCCTCATAGGTAGGGAGTTGGATGTCCTGTCCGTATTTCTTCTTGAGAGCAGTAGTGACTAGGCGATAAGCCAGATTGGCATTACGAGAGAGGATAGGTCCGTGGAAATAAGAACCGAAAACATTCTTATAGTGAACCCCTTCGCCGACCTTTTCTTCGTTGTTTCCATTTCCATAGACAACCAGCCCCAGTGGTTTTTGGTCATCTGAGAGGAAGGTACGGCCCTGGTGATTTTCAAATCCATAGTAGGTTTCATCGAATTCTTCATTGTGAATCTTGATATCACCGATAAAGCGGTTATTGGTCTGGTTGAGGGTATAGTGGCCCATGACCCCTAGACCTTCGATGCGCTTGCCTGAAGCTTCAACATAATATTGTCCCAATAGTTGAAAACCACCGCAGATGGCTAGAACAACACCATCGTTTTGGATGTAGTTGTCAATGCTCTCTTTTTTAGCAGGAAGATCGCCAGCGATAATACTTTGTTCAAAGTCTTGACCCCCACCGAAAAAGGCGATGTCGTAGTGGTTTTCATCAAAGTCATCATGGAGAGAAACGATGTCAACTGTTACATGAGCTCCGAGTTTCTCAGCCACATACTTGAGCATGAGGATATTTCCATTGTCCCCGTAGGTATTCATGAGGTTTCCATAGAGGTGGGCGATGTTAAGCTGATAAGGGTAGTTGCCAGCTTTTGAGGAAAGTGAAGTATAAACCATTAGTTCATCTCCTTTCTAACAATCTGACGACTAGCCAGTAGTTCGCGGAATTCCAGCATAGCCGTATAGGTAGCTAGGATATAGGCATGCTTGCAGTCTTGGTTCTCAATGGTTTTGAGAACTTGCTCCAGATTGCTTGTCTCAGTGATTTTATCAGCTGGGTAGCCGGTCACCCGAAGACGACGTGCGATTTCAGAATGACGAACACCACCAGCGTTGATTTCAGGAATGTCCATGTCAGTGATTTGTTCAAAGTCAGCATCCCAGATCCAGCTGGTGTCAATTCCGTCTGCATAGTTAGCATTGAGAAGGACAGATAGGCTAAATGGGTAAGGTGCCAGTTTGATCATTTCGATAGCTTGGGTCGCACCGACTGGATTTTTAATCAAGACAAGGGTACATTCCTTATCACCGATATGGAAGGTTTCCTGGCGTCCAAAGACAGCACGGCTCTTATCAAATCCCTGCTTGATTCGTTGCGAATCTGCACCGAGGAAACGGGCAATGGCAACCGCAGCAAGGGCATTGTAGATGTTGTAAAGTCCACCGATTTGGATGCCGTATTCTTGTCCGTCAATGACAAAACGAGAGCGATTGTTGGTCAACTCAACCAAGTCTGTCAGACGGTAGTCCAATTCAGGACGTTTGCAGCCACAATTTTCACAGATATAGGCACCCAAGTTGGCATAGGTATTGTGCTCGTATTTGAGGATACCTTGGCAGTCAGGGCAGAGGATTCCTTCGGTATTGTAGTGAGCCAGTTGGGCTGGTCCTTTTTCCAAGTCAAAACCAAAATACTGGACAGGATTTGGAATGGCTGGCTTGTAGAAAAGCGGACTGTCCCCGTTAAGAAGTACAGTTGCAGTAGGTACCTTGCGGATGGCATCCAAAATCATCTTATAAGTCGTGTAAATCTCACCATAGCGGTCCATCTGGTCACGGAAAATATTAGTGATGACAAAAAGGCTAGGATGGATGTAGTCACAGATACGAGAAAGAC
Organism: Streptococcus oralis; assembly: GCA_937930605.1. Classification (GTDB taxonomy): domain Bacteria; phylum Bacillota; class Bacilli; order Lactobacillales; family Streptococcaceae; genus Streptococcus; species Streptococcus oralis_CO. The sequence goes on along the minus strand of CALHBZ010000224.1, from coordinate 17,946 downwards.
TGGCCTCATCAATTTCTAGAACAGCGATGTTCTTTCCAGTTTTAGAGGATTTGGCAGTCAAGAAGGTTGTCGTAATCCCTGTAATCATGTTGGCACCACTAGGATTGGTTAGAACCTGACCATAAACTTCTTTTAAAATACCAACAGTGAGGGCAGTTGTCAGGGTTTTACCATTGGTTCCAGTGACCACGACAATCTCGTAGTTCTTAGCTAGATTTTGTAAAATATCTTTATCAAATTGAAGGGCCAATTTTCCAGGGAGCGTACTTCCACGACCAAGACGGCTCAAGATGAAGTGAGATGAACGCCCAGCTAGGAGGCCCAAAGTAGTTTTTAATTTCATGTTTCTATTATATCATAAAAGAGGGAAAAGACAGATTTGAGATTTCGCAGAAACAAAAACAGCCCAAAGAGGGCTGTTGGTTAACAAATCAATCTCAACTTAGATAGCAAACAAGTCATTCAAGTTCTCAGCCAAGGTTGGGTGAGTGAAGATTTGTTTTGTGAAGTAAGTGTAAGGAATCTTGTTGTCCATTGCAACAGTGATGATGTTGATGATTTCTTGTGAACCTTCTGAGAAGATAGTTGCACCGAGAATTTCTTTTGTTTCAGTGTTGACAACAGCTTTGAAAGCACCGCGAAGGTCGCCATTTACATGACCACGAGGCATCGCAGCAACAGGGATTTCCTTAACGGCGTATGGAAGTTTCAAATCAGCTGCTTGACTTTCCGTCAAACCAACTTGAGAAAGAGCTGGTGTGATGAACATGGTGTTTGGTACATTGAGCCGGTCTTCGAGTGTGTAGCTGCCATCTCCAGCAAGGTAGCTGTAAACAACACGGAAGTCATCAAGTGAAATGTAAGTAAATTGAGGTCCACCGTTGACGTCCCCAACTGCAAAGACACCAGGAACGTTTGTTTGACAATGTTTGTCGACCTTGATAGCACCACGCTCAGTTAGTTCAATATCTGTATTTTCAAGTTGGAGTGGTTCCACATTCGGTTTACGTCCAGTCGCGTAGAGAAGGGCATCGAAACGGTAAGTTTCATTTTCAGTCACGACAAGGACTTGGTCACCGTCATTTTTAATTTCAGTAGTACGGATGTTTTGAAGCAATTCAATGCCGTCTTCTTCCATGTATTGTTTAGCAAGAGCTGCGATGGATGGTTCTGCACGAGGAAGGAAAGTATCCAAGGCATCTAGGACGGTGACTTTGCTGCCGAGTTTGTTGTATAGGCCTGCAAATTCAAGACCGATATTTCCGCCACCAAGGACACCAAGTTTTTCAGGCAATTTGTCCAAGTTTTGGATACCTGTTGAGTCAAAGACATTCTTGCTTGTAGCAAGTCCAGGGATTGGCAAAACATTTGAAACTGCCCCAGTGTTGATAACGATAGTTTCTGCAGTCAGTTCTTTCTTTTCATCACCAGCTTGGATTTCGATGACTTTATTTGAAAGGAAGTGAGCTTCCGCATCAAAGATATCCACGCCTGTACCAGCAACAGTCGCATAGTTTTTACCGTTGAGGCGACTAGTGATGGTATTTTTGGTAGCAATGACTTCTTCAAAAGACAAGTCTTTCTCAGCAGCAACCAGCAAAGTCTTAGTTGGGATACATCCGATGTTGATACAAGTTCCACCGTACATAGCTTTGCTACGTTCAACCAGGGCAACTTTTTTGCCAGCTGAAGCCAATTTACCAGCTAGTGTCTTCCCAGCTTTACCAAATCCAATAACGATTAAATCATATGTTAACATTTATAGTCCTCCTATTCGATTTTCATTCTAGCATAAGAAAACACTTTTTGCACAAATCTGCTACGGGAAAGACAGAAAAAGATAAAAACGCTTTCCAGACAAAAAACTAGTAATTTTTTGACAAGCTTGATAAACTAAAATCCTATCTATTTTTATATAAAATAGAATAAATGTTCGAAAATAGGAGGTTTTATGAAATCGAATCGTTATATTATTGCCTTTGCTGGGGTCATTTTACACTTAATGCTGGGTTCGACTTATGCTTGGAGTGTTTATCGCAATCCTATTATTGAAAAAACGGGATGGGATCAGGCTTCTGTTGCCTTTGCCTTTAGTCTAGCAATCTTTTGTTTGGGATTATCGGCTGCATTTATGGGGCGTTTGGTAGAAAAATTTGGTCCGAGAGTCATGGGGAGTCTATCTGCTTTTCTATACGCAGGTGGAAATATCTTAACAGGATTTGCAATATACCGTCAGGAGCTGTGGTTGTTGTATCTCGCTTATGGCATTTTAGGTGGGCTTGGTTTGGGAGCAGGCTATATTACCCCTGTGTCAACGATTATAAAATGGTTTCCTGATAAACGTGGTCTCGCAACAGGTTTAGCGATTATGGGATTTGGTTTTGCTTCTTTATTGACTAGTCCAATAGCGCAACATCTCATCGCAGGGGTAGGGCTTGTAGAAACTTTTTATATTTTAGGTGCAAGTTACTTTATTATCATGCTCCTAGCTTCACAATTCATTAAGCGTCCAAATGAGCAAGAGCTTGCAATTTTATCTGTTTCAGGGAAAGAAAAAACAGCCTCTTTGACGCAAGGAATGACTGCAAATCAGGCTTTAAAAAGCAATCGATTTTATATACTTTGGATTATTTTCTTTATCAACATAGCTTGTGGATTAGGTTTAATTTCAGCGGCATCGCCAATGGCACAGGAGATGGCTGGCTTGTCTACAAGTCATGCAGCAGTAATGGTGGGCGTTTTAGGGATTTTCAATGGGTTTGGTCGTTTGCTCTGGGCGAGTTTATCTGACTATATCGGTCGCCCTCTAACCTTTAGTATATTACTGCTTGTCAATCTTTTCTTTTCTCTCTCACTTTGGCTCTTTACAGATTCCGTTTTATTTGTAGTCGCTATGTCTATTTTGATGACTTGCTATGGAGCTGGTTTTTCTTTGATTCCGGCTTATCTCAGTGATATTTTTGGAACCAAGGAATTGGCCGCTCTGCATGGATATATTTTAACAGCTTGGGCAATGGCTGGTTTAGCAGGACCTATTTTATTAGCAGAGACCTATAAAATGGCTCACTCTTACACACAAACCTTGTTCGTTTTTCTCATTTTATATAGTATAGCCTTGGTTTTGTCTTATTATTTAGGTCGTTCAATCAAAAAAGAAAGTCAAAAAGCGTTTACATGATTTTCTAGAGAAATTGGGCTATCTTTTGCCCTGGTCTTGTGTTATACTAGATAGGTTGCAAAGAAACTCGTACTTTTCTTTCGTGGAAAAGAAGCAACACGGTATCTCATTTTTGTTGAAGATACGTCATGAAAAGAAAAGTATATACTAAGCCCTATAGGATGGCTTCGCACCATCTTTAGAAAGAAGAAAAACGTGAAATTTAATGAATTTAACTTGTCTGCTGAATTGCTAGCAGAGATTGAAAAAGCTGGATTTGTAGAAGCCAGTCCCATCCAAGAACAGACCATTCCCTTGGCTCTCGAAGGAAAAGACGTTATCGGTCAAGCTCAGACTGGTACAGGGAAAACTGCAGCCTTTGGCTTGCCAACCCTTGAAAAAATCCGTACAGAAGAAGCGACCATCCAAGCCTTGGTCATCGCTCCAACTCGCGAACTCGCTGTTCAAAGTCAAGAAGAACTCTTCCGCTTTGGCCGTAGCAAGGGAGTGAAAGTTCGCTCAGTTTACGGTGGTTCAAGCATTGAGAAACAAATCAAGGCCCTTAAATCGGGTGCCCATATCGTGGTAGGAACACCAGGCCGTCTCTTGGACTTGATTAAACGCAAGGCCTTGAAATTACAAGACATTGAAACCCTCATCCTTGACGAAGCGGACGAAATGCTCAATATGGGCTTCCTTGAAGACATCGAAGCTATTATCTCTCGTGTTCCTGAAAATCGTCAAACCTTACTCTTCTCAGCAACCATGCCAGATGCTATCAAACGTATCGGTGTTCAGTTTATGAAAGAGCCTGAGCATGTGAAGATTGCTGCTAAGGAATTGACAACAGAACTGGTGGACCAGTACTATATCCGTGTCAAAGAACAAGAAAAATTCGACACCATGACCCGTCTCATGGATGTAGAACAACCTGAACTTTCTATTGTATTTGGTCGTACCAAACGCCGTGTGGATGAATTGACTCGTGGACTTAAAATCCGTGGCTTCCGTGCAGAAGGCATTCATGGTGATTTGGACCAAAACAAACGTCTTCGTGTCCTCCGTGATTTTAAAAATGGAAATCTTGATGTTCTAGTTGCGACAGACGTAGCGGCGCGTGGTTTGGATATCTCAGGTGTGACCCATGTCTACAACTACGATATTCCACAAGATCCTGAAAGTTATGTTCACCGTATCGGTCGTACAGGTCGTGCTGGTAAGTCAGGTCAATCTATTACCTTTGTTTCTCCAAATGAAATGGGTTACCTTCAAATTATTGAAAACTTGACTAAGAAACGCATGAAAGGTCTCAAACCAGCGACAGCAGACGAAGCCTTCCAAGCTAAAAAGCAAGTGGCTCTCAAGAAAATCGAACGTGATTTCGCAGATGAAAGCATTCGTTCCAACTTTGAGAAATTTGCTAAAGATGCTCGTAAGTTAGCTGCTGAATTTAGTCCAGAAGAGTTGGCTATGTATATCTTGAGTCTGACAGTCCAAGATCCTGACAGTCTTCCGGAAGTTGAGATTGCACGTGAAAAACCACTACCATTTAAACCATCAGGTAATGGCTTCGGTGGAAAAGCTAAGGGAGGTCGTGGAGGTCGTCGTGGGGAGGATCGTCGAGACCGTGATCGCCGTGGCAATGGTCGTCGTGATGAGTTCAAGAAAGGTAGTCGTGGGAACAATCGTTTTGATAAAGACAGACGTTACCGAAATAAAGACAATAAAAAACCTCGCAACACTTCAAGCGAAAAGAAAACAGGCTTTGTTATTCGTAACAAGGGAGATAAATAGGAAAAAGCGATTCACATTGTGAATCGCTTTTATATATAAGGAGACCAAGGGGAAAAGAAGATGGATAATAGTAAAGGAAAGGTGAGATGGGAAGGGATCCTTAATTCATCTTCTTATAATGTTATAATATCAAAAAAATAAAGTCTTGTCAATGAAAAATAATGTTTTTTTCTAAAATATTTTTGCTTTTAAAAATTGCAATTCAATAAACAATTTTCAGATAATTATTGAAATTTTAGGTTCTTTATGTTATAATGGTAGCGATTAAATGCGAGGTGAAAAATGGCACATTTATTAGAAAAGACAAGAAAAATTACATCAATTTTAAAACGCTCTGAAGAGCAAATGCAGGATGAACTTCCATACAATGCCATTACACGTCAATTAGCAGACATTATTGATTGCAATGCCTGTATTGTCAATAGCAAGGGACGACTTTTGGGCTATTTTATGCGCTATAAAACCAATACAGATCGCGTAGAGCAGTTTTTCCAAACCAAGACGTTTCCAGATGACTATGTACAAGGGGCAAACATGATCTACGACACGGAAGCCAATCTTCCCGTTGAACATGATTTGACCATTTTCCCTGTAGAGAGCCGTGCGGATTTTCCAGATGGTTTGACAACCATTGCTCCCATTCATGTATCAGGGATTCGTTTGGGTTCCTTGATTATTTGGCGCAATGATAAGAAGTTTGAAGATGAAGATTTGATCCTTGTTGAGATTGCGAGCACGGTTGTGGGAATTCAACTATTGAACTTCCAACGTGAAGAAGATGAGAAGAATATTCGCCGTCGTACGGCTGTTACCATGGCGGTGAATACCCTCTCCTATTCAGAACTTCGTGCCGTATCAGCTATTTTAGCTGAGTTGGATGGAAATGAAGGACAATTGACTGCATCAGTTATTGCAGACCGTATTGGCATTACGCGCTCAGTAATCGTCAATGCTCTCCGTAAGCTAGAGTCAGCGGGAATTATTGAGAGTCGCTCGCTCGGAATGAAGGGGACTTATCTCAAAGTTCTAATTGGTGATATTTTTGAGGAAGTGAAAAAGAGGGACTACTAATGACAAAGGCTTTAATCTCGATTGACTATACAGAGGATTTCGTAGCAGACAACGGAAAGCTAACTGCTGGAGCACCTGCTCAAGCAATATCAAAAGCCATTGATCAGGTAACTAGATTAGCTTTTGATCGTGGAGACTATGTCTTTTTTACCATTGATGCTCATGAAGAGAAGGATACATTCCACCCAGAAAGCAAGCTCTTTCCACCGCACAACATCATTGGGACTAGTGGCCGTAACCTCTATGGCCCCCTAGCTGATTTCTATGCGGAAAATAAGGACGATAGTCGCGTCTTTTGGATGGACAAGCGTCACTATTCAGCATTTTCAGGAGCGGACCTCGATATTCGCTTGCGAGAACGTCGGGTCGATACCGTCATCTTAACTGGTGTTTTGACGGATATTTGCGTTCTTCATACTGCTATTGATGCCTATAATCTAGGTTATAAAATCGAGGTTGTCAAGCCTGCGGTTGCTTCTATCTGGCCAGAAAATCATCAGTTTGCTCTTGGGCATTTCAAGAATACTTTGGGAGCTAAATTGCTTGATGAAAACTTATCTGAAATCATAGAATGATTTATTTCAATTAATGAAAAAAATCTGAACTAAGTGTCTAGAGTTTTGGGAAAGTGAAAAATTAAATATCATATAACTTGAGAGAGTGAGAAAATCGCTCTCTTTTTTCGTTGCCAAAAATTAAGGAAAGGAGAAAAAATGTCAGATAATATTGAAATTGTTATGGATATTGATTCCTTAGAAATTTTCGATGTAATAGATCTTGATAAGAATGAAAATATGGTTGATTGTATCCCTGAAGGAAATTCTGAAGAAAAGGTATCTCCATACGATGACCTCGATAGAGTTTGGCTTGGAAACGGTTATTATTATAAGCCCTCTAGTCTACTTTGGGAAGTTATGAAAGATGATGTTATTCATGAATTATGTCCTAGAATTGAGCTTGGCACTTATCCTTACTCCAGAAGAGCTAGAGATGGAACTTGGGGACAAACTAGCCAATTGACTCAGGATGAAGCCTTGTGGTTGACTCTGGAGTTTAATCCAGAATTGATGGGGTATATTTAGGGAAATAAATTATATACCTTGATTCTATAATTTATTTGATTGTCCCTTTAAAACAGATTTTCTCATTATCCATTATGATATAGCTGTGAATTAACACTAGTTTGTGACAAGAAAGGATTACCTATGAAACAACACCAAACAAAGGTCTCAAGGTTGACTAGAGACGTAATGATTTTAGATTTGATGAATACAATGGGATGGACTAAAAGCCGTGCTATTGCAGCTATTGAAGAGTTAGAACAAACTCATCTTGTCTATTTTCCTGAAGCTGGTGGCTTGAGATTACAAGTTGTAGGAGGCTACTAATGGCAGATATCACGATTGACCAACTAGCCACTCTAACTTTTTATCAAATTCCAGAAATCTTTTTCACCCGTATTCAACACAATGAGAACGGCTATGTCAAATTGACTAGTTCTTACACGGGTCTTTCATCTGATGCTAAGTTAGCTTATGGCGCTCTTTATAATCGCTGTAAATTAAGTATCAGTTCATTCCAGAAGGGAAATAGAGATTACGTTGATGAAAATGGAGCGGTCTTTCTAATTTTTACAGTTTCTGACCTGATGCTGCTATTGGATAAGGGAAAGATGAAGGTTACTAAGATCAAGAAAGAACTACAAGAACATGGTCTCTTACGAGAAGTTAGGCAGGGACTCAATAAGCCGAATAGACTTTATCTTCAGCTAGTCGATGCTAATTTAGAAATAGTGGAGCACTATTCAGCTGATGGTGAGTTACTGAAGAGGGTTAATGCCTTTGGTAAAGTTCTATATGAAAAAGTACCCCAAAGCATTGGTAATAGCGAAAGTATCAAAAACGGACGTCCGCAAAATGGACTTCAAAACGTCCACGAATCGGACGGAATAAATACAGAGAAGAGTAAGATTGATACTCTTTACGATACTAATCGATACAAGAGCGAATCATCTCTTTCTGATTTATCAATCTCTGAAGCATTTAAAATGGGGCAACATGGTTTTCTTTCTACTCAACTAGTTCAGAAACTCAGTTTGTTTGGGAAAGATGCAAAAATTCTTGAAAATAAAATCTATCAATCGAAACGTCAAGTTGAGAAGAATTACAACAACCTCTTAGCTGGTCAGGAAATTTATGGAGAGGTTTGGCTGCAAGATCTTGAACGTGAGCTTGATAAATTGATTTTCAAAATTAAAACAGGAGAGGCTGAAGGAAAATCAATCCAGAATGTCCCAGCCTACTTCTACAAAATGATGATTCGTTTTTGGAAGATGGCTTTACTCATTGAAAAAGAACAGGGCTTTATGGAGGTATCAGGACAAAGTGAATATGCTAGAAAATCCCCTGCTGAGTGTCCTAGTCTTATTGCATACTATTATCCAGATAAACTGTCGGAGACGAAACTCAATAGCTATTTATCAGAATTGTCTAAGGGAGTTGAAACATGTTAAAAGATGAATTTAGACCAATTGATGGTAAAGTGCTAACGATAGGTCGTAGCCCGAAGGAGAAAATCTACATGGTTCCTAAAGCTGTTTTTGATTTACCGAAAAAAGAAAGAGCTGAGAAACTCAGCCAAATTTTCTCATCATGGCAACAGAAAGAGGATTGATTTCATGGGATTGTTTAATAACCAAGAGAGAATGAACAGATTACAAGCTGTGAAGGCTACACCTTCTCAACCAGTTCAAGAGATTGAAATGATTGTAGAGTATTTTGATAAAACGGTAGACAGTATTTCCGTCACTTCCAACTTAGAGGAACTAGAAAAATTGGTATCAAGTTCATTTGGAACAGGAGCGAGTATGAATTTTCCATCAGCGACTCCGCCGTTTTCTATCAATCCTCGATGGGTGAAGAAGATAACTTATCGGACAAAATAAGGAAGATATCAGGAGGATAGTAATGTTTAAACTAGTTACAATGGCTTTACTATTGATCTTAGCTTATGGAATAGGGCTTGTCATGCTGGAGCTGAAGAATGCTCCTCTGATGGATGATGAAATACCATCAAGTTTAAATAATGAAGGAGACAAGTAGATGTGAGTAAACAAACACAAAATCGTATCAGAGAATTACGAAAAAAAGCCAAATTATCACAACAAGCCTTGGCTGATCAGATAGGGGTGTTTCGCAACACCATATCTAACTGGGAAACAGGGTATAGTCAGATAAGTCTGGAGAATGCCAAAAATGTGGCAGAATATTTCGGGGTAACCATTGACTACCTGTTAGGATCAGAATCGGACCAAACCTAGTACAGATAAATCTATATTGACCGAGAAGTCATTAAACTACAGACCTTTGAAAACTGAATACAAGGCTTGCCCTGATACAGCGTGGCTATGGATAAAAAAGAAACGGGGGCGAGTAGCAAACTAGAAAAGGATATCTAGTCCAGCCACTGAACGAAAAAGCATGACACTGGTCATAAGCTGAAGGAGTAAGGGTTCCTAGACTATAAACCCAGCGAATAAAATACCGATGTAAAAATACGTTTTTACACAGCACGGCGTAATTTTCGCCTTTCAACTTCAAGGAGAAATCTATGACAGATGAAATAACCGTCCGCCTAAAGGACTTAAAAGTTTTAGGAAAACAAGGAGGTGCGACAGCTCGCTTAGAGGACGGTACAGACCTTATCCTGAAGCCAGACTATGCAGTCAAACAGGCTAGAGGATATGTAGACGGCCTTTTAAGGGATGTTGAATTTCATTTGCCTTATAAAAAGGTTTATGATCAAATTCGCACTATTAAGAGAGATGCTCAAGTTATAGCTCGAAAAGTTAAGACACCATCAGGAATGGAGCTTCGTTTAACTGGAAAAGGTTATAACCCGAAAAATAAATAAAGAAAAGGAAAAATGAAAATGAATAAGAAACAAGTATTAGCTACACTAGCACTTTCAACTATCGCACTAGCACAAGCTGGTTATGTATCAGCAGATGAACTTGCACCAATTGACTCTTCAGCTCCAACAACAGAAGTAGTTACGCCAACAACGCCTAGCGCTTCAACAGAAACAGAAGCTCCAGCAGTTCAGCCAACAGAACCTTCAGTTACTCCAGTTGATCCAACAACTCCAGATACATCATCAACTACAGATAAAGGTGAACCTGCAATTCAACCAGAGCTCTCTGAAGCAGTAGTAAGTGACAAAGGTGAACCTGCAATTCAACCAGAGCTCTCTGAAGCGGTAGTAAGTGACAAAGGTGAACCTGCAATTCAACCAGAGCTCTCTGAAGCGGTAGTAACCAACAAAGGCACCCCAGAAGTCCAACCTGAATTGCCAAAAGCTGAAAAGCCAAAAACAACAGATGAGGCCAATGAACAAGGAAAATCACAAATTGGGACGACTTCAACCGCAACAGGTCAAGTAGTTCATGATGTGACAAAAGCTCCTGTTGAAACAAATACAGGTGCGTCAATTGTTAGCACCCAAGACGGAAACGTCGTTCTTTCAGATGGTTCAGTGGTTGCTCCTGAAGAGGTCGGTGGTACTGTCAACGAAGATAAGACTATCTCTGTTACTGATAAAGAAGGCAAACTTAAAACACTTCCAAACACAGGAACAGAACAAAGTTTTCTAGCTGCAATCGGTGGAATGTTGTTGACAGCGGTTGGCTACTTCTACAAGAAGAAATTATTTTAATTAAAGGAGAAAAGAAAAATGTTAAAATCAAATGAATATAAGGCTTATGGTTCAATCCGTAAAACAAAAGTTGCAGGAGCTTGTGGAGTAATCTTGGCGCTTGCTATGTTAGGTATGGCGTTTAATGGTACTGTATCGGCTGATGAAGTTTCAACTGCTAAGCCTGTTGCTGTAGAAAAGAAAACAGAAGTAGAAGTTCCTATTTCTCATGACAAGCTTGACAAAGCTGTAGCAGAAGCTAAAAACGCAGGTGTAAAGGTTGAAGTTGGAGCTGTTCAGGACAAAGGTGTTGCAACCTCTGAAACAGTAGCAGAAAAGCAAAAAGAAATTGAAGCTGATTATGCTAAACAGGAAAAAGATGTCAAAACTGTGACTGATGATTATTCTTCTAAGGTAGATAAAACTACTAAAGAACGTGAAGTAATTGAAAAAGAAAACAAGGCTAAACAAGAAGCGTATGACAAAGCTGTAACGGATCATAAAGCAGAAGTCAATCGTATTGAAGCCGAAAATAAAGCTATTCTTGCAGACAATGCTAAAAAAGAAGCTGATACCAAAGCCGAAAATAAAGCTATTCTTGCAGACAATGCTAAAAAAGAAGCTACCTACAATAAAAACGTAGCAGATCAAAAAGCCTACAATGAAAAGGTTGAAAAGGACAACGCTGATTTAAAAGCTGATTATGACAAAAAACAAGCAAAATATGAAAGCAATCTTGCTGAGTACAACAAGAAAAAAGCAGAACTTGCTAAGAAGGGGGTAAAAGCTGAAAAACCTCATATCAAGGTTTATGGTGATTACGACAACAGCAAGCGTGGTAGCGTTGGGTATTACAGCAACCTAACAGCTTCATTTGAAGGTATTGACGGTCTAACTGCTGTAAAAGATTATATTGGTTTGCACTCTGACACTACTATTAGTGGTAGTCGTGCAGGATTGCTTGGGAAAAATCCTGAATATTTTGCTGAAATTGTAAATCCAAAGGCAGGCGATTCATTCACGCTTCACAATGTTGCTGAAAGTAAAGATGGTAAGAAAATCTCTGCTAAGTTTACTTTTAATAGTGCTGAAGCTTATTTTGTAAAAGATGGAAAACCGTTAAGTGATACTAGAATTTATGTTCGTAAAGATAATGGAAGTGGCTCTATTAACTTTGTATATGGGAACTTGATTCAATTTGATACTAAAGTTGATTTATTCTATGAAAAGACAAATAAACCTGCTGTGACAGCGATTGCTTCAACTTTCAACGACATTGACTGGGGACAGGAGTTACGCTTCACTTACCAAGACGGTTCAGAAGGCATTGTCCTTAACCCTAACGGTTCAGATGTTAAGAAAATTACTCGTGGTGGCAAAGAATATTTTAAGGGCGAACATAAGTCTGCTAGTGGTAAATATTACGAAAACGTTGGAGACGAGTCAGATATTCCACTTGGTTCACTTCTTTCTGTTGGATATGGTTCTAGCTTTAATTTTGCTTATCATATCGGTGCAGGTGTGGCAAGTGAGGAAGAAATTGAGTCAAAACGAGCAGAAGTAATCAGACAAAATGGTGGCAAAAACCTTGCCGATAAGGATATTTTCTATCAAGATGGTTGGGCTGTTGGATTGTTTGGTAAAGCAAGTTCAACTGTGCCAATTACTATCCCTTTGGATCCTCCACGTAAACCTGAATTGAAACAAAAGGATACCAAAGAAATTCCTAAACCTAAATTGGAAAAACCAAAAGAGTTTGTACCTCGTCCAACACTTCCAACTCCACCTGCTCCAACTCCACCAGAGAAGAAAAAAATTCCTGAAATGCCTTTAGTTCCTACTGTCAAAGTGAACTATTCACGCTTGCATGTGAAACCATTAACTCCAAAACCTAAAAAGGCTATTGTTGATACATTCGGACATAATATTGATGGGGCTAATACATTCGATAAGAATGTAAAATTCCGTTTGACTACTGATTATAAGCCTTATTCAACGTTTACTGCTGATTCTAAAACTTATGGTAAGACATGGGCTATGGCAGATGATGTTCAAGATGGTGCTTACAAGGTAGATGACAGCAAAATCACTATGAAGGATTCTACTGGTAAAGATGTTAAAGCGCTCTTTAATATGTACCATGTTCTTTCTGAAAAACAACGCACAAAAGAAATTCAAAGCATTTTGAAAGAAGCTGGTTTGAATCCTAAAGGCGAATTTTACCTTTGGGTAGCGAAAGATTCTGCTTCATTCTATAAAAACTATGTGAAACCAGTTAAGAATATCACGATTGAGCTTCCTGCACGTTTGCTTGTAGAAAAAGGCAAAATTGTGAAAAATGATTTCCATCAAATTGACTTTGGAAATGCCTTTGTCTCTAATTTGGTAACTTTGCAAGTTCCTGACTTGAAACCTGAAAAACACGCTGTGGATCAGAAAGATGATAAGAAGATTCGTGATGGTCAAGAAATTAAAATTGGTGAATATTTACGCTATTTCCTTGATGGTGTAACTGTTCCTGCTAAACATGATACACTTTATCAGTATGATGGTATTGATAAGCTAGATGTGAAGCATGATCGCTATACTGGCAACTGGAAGGGTATCATTCGAGGTACAGAATATGTTGCCGAAAAAGAGCTTACATTGCCTTATGATGTAGTCTTGTCTAACGGAAAAGTGGTTAAGGCAGGAGACAAGATTGCTAAAGGCTCTGCGTATGCCTTCCAATTTGAGTTTGACCAAAGTACAAACTCTAACTTTATCAAGAAGATTGTTAAAGTAACATGGAATGAGAAAGAAGGTAAGTGGGCTTACACTATTGACAAAGATTTCTTGAACTCTCTAGGAGTGAAAGGTACGTTTGACGCTGATTTTTATATTGAAGTCGAACGTATTGCAGCTGGGAAGGTTGAAAATACCTTTATCAATACAGTCAATTTACAAGAGATGACGGCTAAAGTGACAACCACAACGCCAGAACCTCCAAAACCAGAGCCTAAAGAACCACACAAGCCACAAGCATCACTTCCAAATACAGGAACAGCAGCAAGCATGCTTCCAGTTGTGGGAATGATTTTGGGATTATTGAGTCTTGCAGGTCTTCGTAAGTATAAAAAATAGAACATCTAGAAATTCCCCCTCATCTATGGTATAATGAAGCCATAAAAAAGAGGGGGAAGAGAGATGAGAAAGGACACGAAAATGGATGCACATGTGACTAGAAGTGGATACAGATACTATACCCCAACTAAAACAAAATCAGAAGTAACCAAACCTGAAGAAGAGAAGAAGTGGAAAAAAGGCCTGCGTTGGCTAGGGAAAGCCACCTGGTTAGGAATAAAGAACCTACCGAGTGTGATTGCGAGAGCTGCCGTTTTGATGGTTGCGACTCCACTCATGTTTCTTCTCTTTATCTTTAATCTGATTAAGAGCTTGATTGCAACAGCAATTGGTTGGTTTGTGTTTAAGATTGTATCTTTCTTCGTAATAGGTTTTGGATTACAGGGATATGTTTTCCTAACTAAGCAGAACATTCCTGCTCCAGAATGGTTTAATAATCTGATGACAGATTTTGTTTTCCCTCACGGTGTTCCAATCTATTACTGGTGGGAAACGACTATTATCGTTGTCTTAGCTGTAATTACAGCCCTCTCTCTAACCTTTCGTCCAGAGGATGAAATATAGTATTAAATAAACAAAGTAGGTACTAGGAATCTTTCTTAGTACCTTTTTTATAAAAGAAAGTGAGAAAAAAATAATGGATGCAGTTGTAGATTTTATTAACAAAATTGGAAATATCGGTGGGATTATCGGTATTGGATGGGCCGCTTGGGGAGCCTGGGATTTAGCCGTCGGAATCAAACGTGAATTGGATGATAAGAAAGATAAAGGAATTCAAAGTTTGATTTTAGGTGCTCTTCTTGGTGCCGTTCTGAAAGCCCTTTTTACAGCCTTGGCAACAGGTCTTCAATCTCTTGGCTAGTATGAGGAAGAAAAAGGAGGTGGTTGTATGAACCAATCCACACTTGATCAACTAACCATGAGTCTAAAAGACTATAATGCGACAGCTTATCAGCTGATGGAGACTGTTTCGGGTTCGATGGAGAAGGTAGCCATTTTGCTTCTTCTCCTTTTTATGGGGATCAACCTCATGAACTGGCACCAGCATCTTAAAAGCAATGGTGGGGAGTTATCTTTTCAGCTTTGGATTGAAGAAATCCTCAAGTATGCCATCGCACTCTTTTTAATCCTCTATGTGGATGCGATTTTTGATGCCTTAACTTGGTTGTTTAATGTCATTATCAAATCTATTGCTAGTTTGGGAATTAAAGAGATAAAAAATGATGCTGAGTTTAGTTGGACAAATTTAAACTGGATGGCTAAGTCAATGCTACAGTTTGTTTATAATGTCGTTGACTTTATCGGGCAAATCTCGACTAAGTTGTTGATCTTGTTGCGTTCCTTTACGCTTTATACGTATAAGGGAATCGCTAAAATTATTGTCGCTTGTTATATGGTAGATAGCTTACGTCCGATCTGCCTTGGCTTCTTTAAGCTCTATGCTGCTGCTGTCCTTCAGGGATTGATTTTAGTGGTTGTGATCATGCTTTATCCAGCTATTGTAACTAACGATCTTTTGACAGTTGATAAAACTGGAGCCTGGACAAGTGCCTTAGTTTCCATAGCTAAAGGAATTATTTATATCATGATGCTATTTGGCAGCCAGCGCATGGCCAAGAATATCATGCAGGTGAACTAGATTATGGTATAATAAGGAGAGAATGCTGAAGGAGAGATGGTATGGCTGTTTCGAAGTTTTATGCAGTATGGCGGAAAGAATCCAGAGAAGAAGAGATTGTGAATGCTTTTCAAGCACTCGCTCTAAAGGGGCGAGCACAAATTATTACGACGCCGAAAGAACAGGCGACTCTTTTTGATTTGGAAACGGGTCTCAAGGTTAATCCAAGAAGTAGCCAGAAAAAAGATGGTCGCTATGTAGGTCAACCATACTTTAGTTACTATCCAGGTGAAGAGAGCCCGTTAAAGGGGTTAGAAAGTAGCTTTGAGTATTCCTCTGAGCTGAATGCTTTTATCGAGGCTTTCAAGACTATTGAGAAATTTCAGATTGAATATGACAATCATACGGCTTATATTTTTCCTAAAGCTATTTCTCCGATGCAACGGATTGTATTTGAAGATGAAGACTTTGTTATTCTAAAGCTCTTGATTGATATCGATGAGACTTATCCTTATTCTGAATACTACCGTTTAAATGGTCAACTAGGTATCGAATTTTATAAAACGAGAAGACCAGAACCTGTTAAACGGATAAAATTAGCTAAAGAAGGTATTCCCTTGTTTGAAGCCAAGGCTCATTTCCCTAAGTCTACTAAGATTTATGTACCTGAAGAATTTACTTCATCTGAACAGGTTAAAAGTGTTGCTGATAGAGTGAGGAAAGTTTATCAGGAAACAAACTATAAACTGTATGGGAATTTTGATAAATACCACATAGAAGCATTTGTCTTTTTAGATGACAATGAAAGGAAGTACCACACATTGAAAACGTATGAAGAACAGTGTCAGGAATTGCAGGCAAAAATTGAGAAGTTGGAAGAGAACTTCAATCAAAAAACTGAGAAAGTCAACCAGCTGAGAAAAGAAATTAAGCAAGCCGAAACAATCTTGAGAAACTATCACGAAGAGGAGGAGTATTACAAGAAGTTAGAAAAGGATAATCAAAAACTAGAATCAGATAAACAAAGATTGAAGCAGGAAAAAGGAGAAATTATCTCTAAAAATCAACGTCTAACCAATGAATCACAACGTTTACGTAGACTGAAAAATGTAGCAGAAGAGAAGATAGAGTATTTACAAAAACGATCGTTCTGGCAAAGACTTCTCAATAAATAAAAATAGTAGGTAATGAAACAGTTCTAAAGAAGAGCTGTTTTTTTGATGGAAAGGATAAAGTATGAATTTAGAAGAACTCAAGCAACGGCGAGATGAGCTTGTGCAAGACAATGCTTGGATGGATAATTTAATTAAGGAAAAAGAGGAAGAGTTATGGGAATTGAAGGTAAGAGGTATTGCAGCTTCTGAGCTAGCGAGATCGGCATTGGAATCTGCTTTACGCTCTGCAGGAATTGTAGATACCTTTTACGGCCCAGATAATGGAAAGAAAGGAACAGAATGACACGTTTAGGCAGTGAATTTTTAAAGGCTTTAGATAGCTACGAAAGGCCAGTTTTAGGGTATATGACACTGAGACAGTTAGTGCTACTATTTGGTATCGCATTGACAGTAGTTGTCACAACCATCCTCTATTGGCTGAAGGCACCTGATACTATTCTTTATGGCGTTGATATTTTGTTATTAGCGCCTTTTGTTATTTTCGGGTGTTATTTCGATGAGAAAATTAAAGATAATGTTCGTTTCATGTTAACCAAGCAGGAACGCTCTTATCAGACAGATTATGACAGAAAGGAATACACAAGAAATGAATTTATTCGGCCGAAAGAAAACCCCGAAACTCTCTAAGGAGGAACGGGAACGGGCCAAACGTCTAAGACGTACCATGACGGCATCTACACAGAATAGTCTTAATTATCAATGGTTGATGCCTGATGGCCTCATGAAAATTACAAATGATCAATTTTCAAAGACCTATCGCCTAGGTGATACAAGCTATATTACTGCAACAGATGATGAGCGAATTGATATTATTGAAACAAGCGCTGATATTTTTAATTCGCTGGACATTGACAATGATATGCAGCTATTGATCCTGAATCGTAGGGTAGAAAGCAATAGCTTATCTTCTATTCGCTATGATTTGGTTGGAGACGGATATGATGATTATCGTAAAGAATACAATGCGATGATCAATGATCGTTTTTCTCAGGAACAAAACACCTTCAAGGTAGAAAAATATCTGACGATTACTACCCAAACAGACCAGGATCATCAAGCTAGAAGAATCCTTGATGATACAGCCAGCGTTATTGAAAGTCAATACAGTGGCTTAGGAATCTCCTTTAAGGAGTTAGAGGGATTGGATCGTCTTCTTATCTTCCGAAAACTCTTGAGGCGAGAAGGTTTTATTGATTTTAACTATGAAGACATCGCTATTTCTGGATTATCCACCAGGGACTTTGTAGCTCCAAACTATCTGAAGTTTGAAAAAGATCATATGAAAATTGATGATTGTTTCGCAAGGGTGATGTATG
>CALHBZ010000223.1 GCA_937930605.1 Streptococcus oralis | reverse complement strand
AAAGACTACATTTCCATACAAGTATACAAACGAGGATGGGAGCTATCACAGAAAAAACAATTATGGCTGAATTTAGAAACCAAGCAAATTGATTGGGAAGATACAAAAATACAACAGTTTCCTGAAACACCTTCGGTAGATCTGGGTCTTTTAAAGGACAAGATGGGAAAGATGACAACCGATTTGAGAACATCTACAGCGTATGATTTGTTGAATCAAAATAAATTGTCTTTTCGTCCGGATGTATTGAAGGGAAGTGTTTTGGAGACAACTGCACCTAAAGTTTATCAATTATTAAGTGAGCAAGATTCTCAGTTTTTCCTTTTGATTGATTCTAAGTATGATTATGATAAGGTTTATGGAGATGTTCCACAGTTTCTTGATTTGTATCAGCTTTTTGTCCCAGCTAATACGAATCTTTACGAAGGGCTTAAGATTCCAGCCGAACTCAGTAAGGATGATCAAGAGCATTCAGTCAATACCAAAGAAGAGTTTGACTTGTATTACGATGTTGCCAAAGACCGCGAGCTGAACAAACAACGCCGAATATTGGTTGAAAAAGGAGAATAAGAGGACGATTCGCTCTATTTATTCAAACTTAAATAAAGGAGGATTTTTACCAAATGAAATACCTAAAGACTCTCAGCTTTCGAACTAAGGTGTTTGTGGGATTGCTTTTAGTTTCTTTGGTGGGCTATGGTGTCTATTCCTATACTTGGCCCATATATGTCCAATGGCAGGAAGACCATGAGGTATTGATAGTTAAAACGGAGGTGGAGCGTATCGAAACCTTTGGTTCCCAGAACCGTTATGTTTATTATAAAATGAAGGAGCCTATGATTCCAGTTGTTTTATCCAATCATTTTGTTATAAGTAATGCAAAGTTTGTTGGGAGGAGCGAGAGTAATCTAGTGGAATTAACGCTAGATGTTTATGATCTCAATCATTTAGAGAACCAACCAAAGACGATTGATGTAGTCAAACTAATCCAAACCTATGACCAAAATTATAGAGTGGATTTTTATGAGAAAAGAGGCTACACTGATAACGGGAAAGATTATTTAGTTTTTTCTTTGACGAATAAGCAAAATAGAGAAGATAAGAAGGAGGTTGCTTTGGATGTAGCTTCTGAACAGATAGTACCAGCTCTACCTACAGATAAAGCAGAATCAAAACGAACCCCTTTTTCGTTCGATTATACCAATCTAGATAAGATAGCTACTGAATACGGCTTCATACCCACTTACGATTTAGCCTACAGTAATGATTCAAAAGTGAGAGAAGATACTAATATAAACTTTATTAGGGACTACCCCGAATATTATAAGGCTATGGAGGGAGCCGCTAATATAGTAGTTAGAAAAGGAGCCTATTCCGATCCGGAAGCTATTTTCCAAGATATGCGCCATTGGTTTGCGCCGGTCGGTCAGGATAAGCTAGATGTTGTTGGGATAGACCCCAAAACAAAGGAAGAGACTCCGCTCAACAGTTACCAAGAGTATCAGGAATGGTATGAGAAACACATAAAATAGATTTGGAAGGACTCCACCAGGGCATGGAGACTGTAAAAAGTGTAGGCAAGAATGTTTCTGATTTTTTCATGGTGGTCTGAAAGTGGCCTTATCTGTATTGGTTTTGTCTTATCACTGATTTACCTTGTTTATATCCTTGTTACAAAGCAGCGCGCTAGCAAGGATTATTTCTCCTCAGAATATTATAAAAAGTTTTTGAATGTTATTTTGTTTTTATGGTTGGTGACAATGGTATTTCTATTGGACAAAATTCAATCACAAATTAGTTTAGTTCAGCAGAGGAAATAGATAATCAATTAGTAAAAATTGACTGGATAAAAAGGTTATGGCATCCGCAGATAATCTGATTTCGCATTTCAATTCTAGTATGAAGACTATGTAGAAATGATTTTATTGGTCAAATTTGAAAGCAACATTCAGTGCTGAGATGCAATATTGTTAATAAAAATTTAGAACTAGTTTTCCTATATTTTTGCGTTGATTCAGTCAGATAAATAGCTTATAATGGAACTACCTTTTACGATAGATCAATAGAAAGATGACTTTATCAAAGTAATTCTATTTTAAAAAAGAATATCCTTTATTCTCATTCTTATTGAAATTGTAAATTGTAAACAAAAGGAAGGTTCGACTTTCATGATGAAAAAAATAGCTTTAATCTTAATATCTTTTTTTACAATCCTGTTATTTTTTATTGGACCAGCTCAAGCAGATTTAGTGATACCAGATAGACCTTCTAATGGCATTTATGATCCAAACCATTATTTATCAGGAGCTGTTTCAGATAAACTACAGGAACTAAATAGCAAATCGGAAGTTCAAATTGGCATTTATATTGTTGAAAGTCTAAATGGTGAATCTTTAGAAGAATTGTCAAATACGATAGCCAGATCTTGGAAAATCGGTTATTCGGATTCAAATAAGGGGGCATTGTTACTGATTGCTATAAAAGACAGGAAGTTTCGCATCGAAACTTCTAATCAACTAGCTATTACATTGACTGATACAAAGGCTAAGAAAATATTAGATGCCTCTCGTGATAAGATGCGAGCCAAAGACTATGACGGTGCTGTTATTGATATAATTCAAAACATTTCCGATCAAGAGTATAAATTAGCTGACGCACCTGTGGTGGAGAGAAATTATTTACTTGAAATCGCAAAAGGATTATGGGACATGTCAATAGGAATTATTTTGTTATGTGGCGGATATTTTATAATTTCTTATTTGATTAATCTTTTTAAGAATGGTACTGTTTCGGAAAGAAAACGAAAATCTAATAAATCATATAAGGGTAATGATAAATTATTCCCCTATGATCCCGCCTTTATTAATGATGGTTCATGGTCGCAAAAAGCATTAAGAGACTTCCGTAGCAAAAATAGAGATAAGTATCCTGAGGAAAGTAGCAGTGATTCCTCATCGTCTTGGTCGAGTGACGATTGGTCTGGTGGTGGTTTTGATGGTGGAGGATCATCAAGTGATTGGTAATTTAGCATAGTTCATAGCGATTTATCTACCTAGATGAATTAACTTGATTACTTTAAAAATGATGGGATAGAAAAACTATTGATTTGAAAAACCCCGCTCTGCTGAGCGGGGTTCGTCTATTCTTACCTTTTTACAGTACCCACGTACGGATGGCATGGGCAACGCCGGATTCGTCATTTGTTTTGGTGATGTATTTGGCGATTTTTTTGAGTTCTGGATTTCCATTTTCCATAACAACGGGGTTTCCAACGACTTCCAGCATGGCACGGTCATTTTCTTCATCCCCGATCGCCATGGTTTCATCTTTGGTCAATCCGAGTTTTTCAGCCAAGTGAGTGATGGCTGAACCCTTGTCTACATTCTTTTTAAGGAGTTCGAGGTAGAAAGGAGCAGATTTGTTGATAGAGTAGCGTTCGTAAAATTCTGCTGGAATCTTTTCAATCGCAGCATCGAGAATTTCTGGTTCATCAATAAACATACACTTGACGATTTCCTTGTCAGCCATTTCTTCAGGTGTACGGTAGAAGATAGGCATGCTGACGAGGGTTGATTCGTGTACCGTGTATTTTCCGATATTGCGATTGGCTGTGTAGATACCGTCCTTAGTAATAGCGTGCATGTGGACACCGAGCTTACGACTGAGGAATTCCATATCCAGATAATCCTCATAGGTCAAGGATTCGCTGATAATCTCATGGCCAGTAGCAGTTTCTTGGACAAGGGCACCGTTGAAGGTTACAACATAGTCACCCTCGTTTCTCAACTGCAAGTCGTCCAGAAGTTTGGCAACACCTGCAATGGGACGACCCGTTGCAATCACGACTTTGACACCGGCTTGTTTGGCATCTTGGATGGCAGAAAAGACTTCCGGAGTGATTTCCTTTTTACTGTTGACTAGGGTACCATCGATATCGACGGCGATTAGTTTAATACTCATATATTTCCTCTATTAGTTCTTATTTGGGGTAAAATGATCGTTCTCAATCAAGTGTAAAAATTGCTGGGTAATGCTTGCGAAGATGCTATTTTGATCTAACATTTCTTTAGGGAAATAGAAACGATTGTCTCCGTGGCGGCTGCCAGCAAGGGATTGGACGATAGGAGATAGGCTAGAGAGTTCCGCCAGTTCACCATTTTTCTGTAGAATCTCAATCTGTGTCCGTGGATTTTCAGATTCGGGACGATAGATATCATAAGGAAGGTCAAAGTTCTTATGAATGGCAGTGTAGTAGTCTGGATCAAAACCGATGTCCTCAACCAATTTTCTCATGCTAGAGAGTTGGTCTTGATCTTCTTGTGAAAAGGTGATGGATTTAAAGACTTTGCGGTTGACAAAGCGTTGCGACAAGTCTGCGAGAATCTTGTCAGGACTGGTCATCCAGAGCTGGAAGTAGGTATTCATCACACCATCATCAAGAGCCAGATAGTCAGACAAGGTCACATTTTTTTCAAAGAAAGGAAGGAGATGTGGAGAAGTGCGTGCAAAGAAGTCCTTGTCTGCAGGATAGAGTTCCTTGGCGCGCTTGAGGAGATTTTGTAGGAGAACTTCCATGGCGCGTGTTGCTGGGTGGAAATAAACCTGCATATACATCTGGTAGCGACTGAGAACATAGTCTTCGATGGCATGCATGCCATTGCGCTGAAAGGCGATACCATTTTCGATAGGACGAATAACTCGGAGGATTCGAGTCAGGTCAAATTCCCCATAGGATGCTCCTGTAAAATAGGAGTCACGCAAGAGATAGTCCATACGGTCCGCATCAATCTGACTAGAAATGAGCTGTACGACCTGCTTGTTAGGATAGGTATGGTCGATGACACTGGCTACCTTTTTTGGGAAATCTGGCGCTACTTGAAGCAGGACTTGGTGAATCTCTGTCTCAGGACTTTGGATGATTTCCTGAGTAATGGCCTCATGATCTGTATCAAAGAGATGTTCAAAAGTATGGGAGTAGGCACCATGCCCAAGGTCATGTAGGAGAGCAGCAGTCATGGTCAAGAGAGACTCAGCAGGGTCCCATTCTTCAGGATATTTTTCTTCAAAAATCTCCGTGATGCGTCGTGCAATCTCATAGACCCCCAAACAGTGAGAGAAGCGGCTGTGCTCCCCACCATGGAAGGTATAACTAGAAGTTCCTAGTTGCTTGATACGGCGTAGACGTTGAAATTCCTTTGTATTGATCAAGTCGTAGATGACCTGATTATTGACGTGGATATAGTTGTGAACTGGGTCACGGAATACTTTTTCGTTCATATGACCATTATAACACACCTCCCCCAGCAGTCCAAACCAATACATCATTAAGACTAAATACATCAAACCCTATAACCTAAATTTTAGCACGCCAGCTAGCGTGCTATTTTTGAATCTAAAAATTTACTTGACTCCCTGTCAATCCCTCCAGAAGCCTATGAGCACTAAATTTTATAAAAAATAGAAGCTATATTTACACCAATTTTAAAAGGCAGTCCATCCAAAGCGACATGACTTTTCTGCTAAAAAAGAAAGAGTTCGTTTACTAAGGAATTATAACCATGCGATTATTTACTCAACAAAAAATACTTTATAAAAATCTGTAAAGGAAAACTGTTGTCTTTCCAATTTACTATCGTTTAACCTTTTGGTATAATTAACGTGTAAGGTATTTCTTAAAACAGCATCTTGATAATTTACAGTAAAATTCAATCATATTTATAAACAAGAAAGGCTTTATGTGGGAAATATGAAAGATGTCGATAATAGCAATTCAATAAATTCATTTTCGGAACACGTTTTTGAATTTGCTCACATGAGCGAAGACTCAAAAGAAGAATATCAGTTAGCTTACCCTCTCATTTTTAATCACTGTCGATTTGACTATTTAATTAAATATTTATTCTTAAAATTTTCCGAATCCGACTGGCATCGTCAACTATATATAAATCATATCAAATATTTTAATAATTTTCAGGAAATAAACTTTCCTTCCCGAAATACAGGCGAAGATTTTATAAAAGATTTTGAAATGTTAAGCTCTACATATTCTTATAACTCACCTTATCTTATACCTGTTGATATTAACGGATGTGCTTATGATGGTGCACATCGGCTTGCTATATCAGCACATAATAATGGACATATAAGAACTATGCAACTAGAGAAAAATACTCCTGATATCAGTTTTGAGTTTAACTATAAGTTTTTCTTAAAAAAAGGTATGCCCTTGGAATATATGGACTATGTCGCATATCAATGTGCTAAGCTTTGCTCGGAAACTTACTTATTAGTTCTATTTCCGAGCTGTCAAGAACAGTGGTCTACCTTTGAGGATATAATTGAATCCTCTCAAAATGAAGTCTATTATAGCAAATCAATATATCTTAATGATATAGGGAAGAATAGATTTATTGAATCTCTATATGAGGGGGAACCTTGGTTAAGAGAAACAAATAATGATACTGACAGTGGTCTTACATGGAAAACTAAACAATGCTTCGCTGTTGATACTATTAATTGTGCTAAAGTTTACTTAATAAAATCAACTCACAAAAATCTAATTCACTTGAAAGAGCATTTGCGAGTGCTAGCAGGCATTGGAAATCATTCAGTTCACACCACAGACACTAGAGAAGATACTATTAGAATAGCTAGTTTAGTTTTTAATGCTAATTCGCTAGAATTCATTAATAGTGCAAAGCGTGATAAATTTTTGAAATTTGATGAACTGTTCCAAAAATTTCAAAACGTGTTCAAGGATAACCTCCTTGAGTTAGATAGTGATGATTTTTGTATTGATGGCAGTGCGATCATGTCAGTATGTGGATTACGCGATTGTAATGACCTAGATTACTTAGCTATACCTGGCAAAGAAAATATACTTAAATCAATAAAAGGAATAGATTGTCATAACTCATATATTATTTCTCAACAGTACAAGGTTTTTTCAAAGATAAATATTACAGATATTATCACATCACCACTTAATCATTTTTATTACAAGGGGTATAAATTTATGATTCCTTTTTTACTATCAAAACAAAAAGAAGAAAGGAATGAACCTAAAGATATAGTTGATTGCGACTTACTAGAAAACTATTATAGTTTTATTGATAACAGAGTCAGGATTTCTAATTCCAAAAATCCAATTTCAGATGATTGGTATTCTGAGTTCGATCGTAGATATGACCTTTTCACAAAAAAATATTTAAAAAACCCCATCTCATTAAATTCTCCATTCACTTTGTCACAAGATCTTATAGAGTATTGCAAATCTTCATTTAAATCTTTTTCTATTGATGATAATCAAAAAAATATTCAATATTACTTTGAAATATTTTTATTCACTCAAGGAAATGTCGAATTATTTTTCTCTTTGGCAGAAAAGATAATTCTTGAACTCACATTAGAAAAACGGGTATCTGCACTTACAATCATCGGCGTATTGTTGAATGGACTATACAAAAATTCTATCAATGTGCCTACTATTGAAGATGTAACTTTTTTTACAAGAGGGTATGTTGAACAAATTTAATTGGTCCTATCAATATCTACAATCATTGATATAGGTATTGTGTAGACCAAAACATTCACTGAAGCTTCAGGAGGAATGAAATGTTTTTTCCTTTATTGATTATTATTTTTTATTTCATTATATCTTTAACAGATCTTTTAAAATTGTATATAGTTGATAAGTGGATGAGTTTAGAATCTAAGATTGGTGATACTTTAATACCTTCTTCTGACGACGCATCTATATATTTTTTGATTCCAGTATTAAACGAACAAAAAATAATTTATGATACATACTATCATTTTTCCAATCTTATTAAAGCATTCCCACAAAATAAAATTGTTTTTATTACGACTGAACGAGAGTCAACTGAAAGTGTATCTACAAAGTCGATAATTGAAAAACTAATGATTGAACACCCTAACAATCAAATAGAATTAATCCATTATCCATACAAAGAAGGAGTTATGGCTCATCAGTTAAATTTTGCTATTTCTAGCATTAGAGCAACTGAAGGCAAAAAAAGTGATTCTCTATGGTTTGCAGTTTATAATGCAGACTCTCGTATTGATGCTCATACTGTTAATTATGTTTACTCAACTTTACGTAATCAACCTTCCGACCAAGACTATTGTTTTCAGCAATATAGTTTCTTTGTACGCCCTACACAAAAGAAGAAATCTGTCATTGGTTCAGCCTCTCTCTGGCAATGTCGGTGGTCTTTGATATTTGAGATTTTCAGGGTTTTATTTAATGAGAAATTATTTGAAATAACTTCCAAATGGGGAGAAAACATATTACGCAATGTCGTAGAGTTATTGTTTGAAAAAATGAACTACGTTATAGGCCACGGGCTATATATTTCAAATACTGCTTTAAAGAAAGTTGGAGATTTTCCAGAAAACACTATTAATGAAGATGCTTTTCTTGGGTTAAAATTAAATTCAAAAAAAATACCTATAAAAGCTATTCCTATACTTGAACGGGCAGATTTCGCCCCTAATGTTAAAGTTTATATAAAACAGCAGACAGTATGGTTCAACGGACCTTTGTATGCATTTCACTACTACAGCCTGTATAAAAAATTCTGTTTAAGTCGGTATGAAAAGATTCGTCTATTGATCCTATCATTTAAGCTATTTTTACATGCTGTCTACTGGATTTTAGCACCATTGGTTTTCTTGATTCCATTGTTAACTAGTAACGGTAACAAGGCGGTTTATATTTCTTGGTTATTAATAGCTATCTTTCATTTACCCGTATTCCATTTCTTTGTAAAAAAAATGATTAGCAAAAACTGCTCACCTTCTGAAGCTATCTCTAATGCTTCAATTGTACATTGTTTAATTTTTTATTTCGTACATTGTATAGGTCCGATAAGAGGCTTAATATTGAAAGCTACTGGACGCAATAATATGGATGATAAATATAAAACTGAAAGATTATAAATAACTATTCCAGTATTTAACCTCTTAAAACTTTAGAATAAATATCTGCAGACGAGGTTCCTTTTATATATTTGTCATGTCTTAAAAAATCTTGTTTCATTGCTACTATTTGAGCTCGTTCATAATCTGTTAAGTTAAGCATTCTTTTATGGAGTTGCTGACTCCCATTCACCATTTGTGGCTTCTTTTCGTGAATATCCACTAACCAGATATCAAAATTCCATTCGTTTCCATTAAATAAAACTGTTAACCCAAACCAGATACCATTCGGTCTAAATTCTTTCTCTATACCAAAATTTACCAAATCATGCATTTGTATTTTTTGTATCAATGGAATTTTCGCTAGTTCTTCTATTAATTTTGCACGCTCATTAAAATCTGAATTTCCAAAAATTGAAATATCTACATCTCGAGCAACCATAGTTCTATACAAGTAGCTACCATCAAAACGGACATCCCCAAATTTAGTTAAAATTTTTTCTATATTTGTTTCCTTTAATACTTTATAAGCTTCAATTTGTATATTTTCCATATTTACCTTTTCTTGATGAACTACTTTACTTATATCACAATACCTGATAGGTTTAACCAATTATTATAACACACTTCGACTAGCCGTTCAAATCAATTATAGTCTAAACTTTAGCACGCCAGTTAGCGTGCTATTTTTGAATCTAAAAATTTACTTGACTCTTCCACCCAAGAGAGTTATCATGTCACCACAAATAAATTTATGGAGGTATATCAAGATGGAAAAATTACGTCAAGCCAATAAAACGTATTACTTATAGCAAAATCCTGCTCTTTTTGGTAAAATAGTAGGACAAGAGACAAGAAAGAGGACATGATGTGAAGATTCGGATGCGAAATACGATTCAGTTTGATGAACAGTTGGAAGTGATTGACCAACTCTATGACGTGGAAGTGCGTGAAAAAGGAGATTATACTTACTTGCTTTTTTACAACGAGGAAAAGGAAAAGGTAGTTATTAAATTTCATGGTCAAGAACTGGTGATGACTCGTTTCTCGAGTCCAAAGACCATCATGCGTTTTCTAAAGGATAGTGATAGTTTGGCCTATATTCCTACTCCAATGGGCATGCAGGAATTTGTCATCCAAACCAGTCACTACAAACTGGATGGGCAAAAGATTGAGCTAGCCTATCAACTGCAAAATCAAGAGGGACACCCTTTTGCCAGCTATCAATTAGAAATTACTTGGGGATAAGAAAAAGGTTGGCGAGAGCCAACCTTATTTGATATAGAGTTCTTGGTTTTTTAGGACAATTTCACGTACACTTGCGAACTTCTTGAGTTTTTTAAGTTCTTCAGGATGGGTTACAAGAGTGATAACATATCCCTCTTTGCCCATGCGACCTGTACGGCCAGCGCGGTGAGTGTAGGTTTCGATGTCCCTAGGAATATCAAAGTTTACGACACATTCGAGGCTATCGATATCAATTCCACGAGCCAGAAGGTCAGTTGCAAGGAGCAGGGTTAGCTGCTTGTCCTTAAACTTTTCCAAGATGACTTTTCTAAACTTGACATTGACATCGCTAGCGAGGGAAACAGCCAAGATATCTCGATACTGTAGTTTTTCCTCTGCGCTTCCAAGGTCTGATAGGCTGTTAAAGAAGACCAGACCACGAAAATCCTCTACATGAGCCAGTTTTCGTAGCATATCCACTCGGTGACGTTGGTCTACCTGCATGTAGAAGTGTTGAATGTTGTCTAACTTTTGGTCAGAAAGATCAATGGTGCGCGTGTTTTGAGCAACCTTTTCTTGGTCAAACTTTGTCGTCGCACTCATATAGATGAGTTGATGATCACGAGGTGCGTAGTGAGTGATTTTCTCGACAAAGTGTATCTGAGAATCATCGAGCAATTGGTCAAATTCATCCAAAATGATGGTTTCCACATTCATCATCTTGATTTTTTTCAGTTTGATGAGTTCAAAGATACGGCCAGGAGTTCCAATCAGAATTTCTGGTCCTTTTTTTAGGCGTTCAATCTGGCGTTTCTGACTTGAACCTGATAAGAAGAGCTGAGCAGTTAAGCCGATAGCTTCTGCCCACGTTTTACATACATCAAAAATCTGTCCAGCAAGTTCTGTATTTGGTGCTAGAATCAAGAGTTGCTGGGCTTTTTTCTTTTGTAGTCTGAGCAGACTAGGTAGGAGGTAAGCTAGGGTCTTACCAGTTCCTGTTGGGCTCACTCCTAGGAGGTTTTCTCCATCGAGAATGGGCTCAAATAGTTGAGTTTGAATGGCGGTGAATTCTTGGAAACCGAGTCGGTCACTTAGTTCTTGCCATTCAGTAGGTAGTTTGGTTTTCATTTTTCTGCCTCAAATCTAATGCCAGCAGTCTGGCGCATGGTATAGAGTAAATCATGAACAGAACCTGCATCATCCAGCCAGTTCTGGTAAAGCGTCTGGTCTGGTTGCTGAATCATCTGTGCAAATGTAGCGACTTCCTCAGTCATTGTATGAGGAGCCTGTTGGATAGGGAGTTGGACTTGATTTCCTCGGTGGTCGGTAAAAATAGCTGAGCGGATATGCTCAATCGTGTTGAGGGTCAAGGTTCCATTTGCTGTGTAAATCTCGCAAGGAAGATTGGAAGTGATGTTTTTCCCAGCCTTGATATGAACTTGAAAGTCAGGGTAGAAGAGGATACCGTCGCCATTTAGGTCAATGCTATTTTCAAGCTGTTGAGCCTGATAGGTCGCATCCTGAGCCTTTCCAAAGAGGCGAACGGCAGCGTAGAGAGGATAAATCCCCAAATCCATAAGAGCTCCGCCAGCAAAACGGTCTGAAAAGACATTGGGCGTCTGTCCCGCCAACAAGTCAGGCATCTTGGAAGAATACTTGGCATAGTTGAAATCTGCTCCCAACACTTGCTTGTCTGCCAAAAAATTCTTGATAGTGGTAAAAGCTTCCTCGTGGTAATTACGAGCTGCCTCAAAGATAAAACAGTGATTTTTCTCAGCTGTCTGTCTCAAATCCAACCATTCATGTGGCTGAGTGACAGCTGGCTTTTCAAGAATGACGTGTTTACCAGCAGATAGGGCAGCCTTGGCTTGAATAAAATGCAAGGAGTTTGGACTAGCGATATAGACTACATCAAAGGAAGACTTAAAGAAGTCTTCTAATTGATCAAAGAGCTGGATATCCTGGTAGCGAGAAGCAAAGGTTGCGGCAGTTTCTAGTTTTCTAGAGTAGACAGCGACCAGCTGGTATTCTCCACTGGCATGGGCTGCTTCTATGAAATGATGGCTGATAGCCCCTGTTCCGATGACACCTAATTTAAGCATAGAGACTCCTTTTCCGACTTCAAATCCTTCCTTCATTATAACATAGAAAAGAAGGACTATCCAACAGATGGTAAAAATTTTCAAATGGACTACGAATTTCTTGGAGAAAGTGGTACAATATTTAGATAAGTAGATGAAATGAGAAGGGGGAGAAAATGAGATTATTACCAATAAGAAAAATATCACGTCAGTCTAAAAGGCTAGCGCTTTTTTTGACTTTTTGCGCAGGATATGTCGATGCCTATACCTTTATCGTGCGAGGGAATACCCTTGTAGCTGGACAAACTGGGAATGTCGTCTTTCTTTCTGTAGGACTCATTCAACACAATGTGTCAGATGCCAGTGCCAAAGTAATGACCTTGCTAGCTTTTATGATGGGGGTCCTTTTATTAACTATTTATAAGGAAAAATTGAGAATTGTTAAAAAGCCAATTTTGTCCGTAATTCCACTTGCAGTCCTGTCCCTAATTATAGGGTTTGTGCCGCAAACTGTAGAGAATATCTATCTCGTACCGCCATTGGCCTTTTGTATGGGATTGGTGACAACTGCTTTTGGAGAAGTGTCAGGGATTGCCTATAATAATGCTTTTATGACAGGGAATATTAAACGAACCATGTTGGCTTTTGGAGATTATTTTCGGACTAAGCATACTCCTTTCCTACGAGAGGGCCTGATTTTTGTTAGCTTGCTTAGCAGTTTTGTCTTTGGAGTTGTTTTTTCAGCTTATCTGACGATTTACTATCAGGAGAAGACAATTTTAGGTATTCCTCTTATGATGAGTATCTTTTACTTCAGTATGCTTTTTGGAGGAAAAAGGTTAAGAAAAAAGTTGAATTTTGATTGATTTTACTTGTAAGAAAAAAGAAGATATGCTATACTTGAAGAGTTGACTATGCACAGTCCTGTGCAACCGCACGAACATCGTTGCTCGTCGTATACAAAATTTAAACTTTGTTATACTTAGAGCTCTTCTAAGTGGTTCGTCCCACGATGCTAGGCGAGTCTTCACAAAATACGGGGAAACCCAAAAAATCATAGGAGGTGCATAATGAGCACATACGCAATTATCAAAACTGGCGGAAAACAAGTTAAAGTTGAAGTTGGTCAAGCAGTTTACGTTGAAAAATTGAACGTTGAAGCTGGTCAAGAAGTTACTTTTAACGAAGTTGTTCTTGTTGGTGGTGAAAACACTGTTGTCGGAACTCCACTTGTTGCTGGGGCTACTGTAGTTGGAACTGTTGAAAAACAAGGAAAACAAAAGAAAGTTGTTACTTACAAGTACAAACCTAAAAAAGGTAGCCACCGTAAACAAGGTCACCGTCAACCATATACAAAAGTTGTCATCAACGCAATCAACGCTTAATTTTAAGGAGAACACATGATACAAGCAGTCTTTGAGAGAGCCGAAGATGGCGAGCTGAGGAGTGCGGAAATTACTGGACACGCCGGGACAGGCGAATACGGCTTTGATGTCGTGTGTGCATCGGTTTCTACGCTTGCCGTTAACTTTGTCAATTCCATTGAGAAATTTGCAGGCTATGAACCAATCCTAGAATTAAACGAAGATGATGGTGGTTTTTTAAGGGTTGAACTACCGACGGCTATCCCGTCACACCAGAGAGAAATGACTCAGTTATTCTTTGAATCATTTTTCTTAGGTATGGCAAAATTATCGGAGGACTCATCGGAGTTCATCCAAACCAGAGTTATCACAGAAAACTAACACGGAGGAAAACATAATGTTAAAAATGAATCTTGCAAACTTGCAACTTTTCGCCCACAAAAAGGGTGGAGGTTCTACATCAAACGGACGTGATTCACAAGCGAAACGTCTTGGAGCTAAAGCAGCCGATGGACAAACTGTAACAGGTGGATCAATCCTTTACCGTCAACGTGGTACACACATCTACCCAGGTGTAAACGTTGGACGTGGTGGAGACGATACTTTGTTCGCTAAAGTTGAAGGCGTAGTACGCTTTGAACGTAAAGGTCGCGATAAGAAACAAGTTTCTGTTTACCCAATCGCTAAATAAAAAGGTCCAGCGAACCTTTTTATCCCGAGCCTTGAAATATAAAGGTGAGGAAGCTAGAAGTAGCATTAAATAAGGCTTTCCGAGTTTCTCGGAGAGCCTTTTTGTTATATGTGTATTAATCCGTCTCACGCTGTAAGGTCTCAGACAAGTAAATTAATCACTATGCTAGTGTGATATTTGATAAGTTTATTAGAGATAGTGCTCAGTAATATCAAGATTTCTTTGAGAGGCATATAAGAAATCAAAAAACGTTAGTTATTCTCTAGAATGTTTGATACTTGAGTTAATTAGAAACTTTAAATTTTTTTTATAAAAAGACTTGACATTTTTAGGGAAGGGTTGCATAATAGAGATAATAATATATAAAATGCGTTATTTGAAAGCGCTTACTCAATTTTAGGAGGAGAAAAGGAAAATGGATAAGAGATTTTTTGAAAAAAAATCTACCTATAGCATACGTAAATATGCTGTAGGAGTGTGCTCTGTTGTGATAGGAACTATGTTATTCAGTTCCCAACTAGCTGCAGCTGCAGAAGTTACCCCTACAAGTCCTGTTTCGAGTGCTAGTTCGGCGACTGAGACTGATGAGACTGCTTCGGGGGCGGTAGAGAAGATTCAACCCTTAGATGAATTGCCAGCAGATTTAGCTGATAAACTAGCTAAAGCAGAGGCGGGGGGAAATGATACTCCAAGTACAGAAGGTCATGAACCAACTTCCGAAGCATCTGCGGAAGCGACTTCACCTAAACCAGCTCAACCTAAGGTTAGCAATGAACCAACTCATCCAGAATCAGCAACAACTGCACCAACAACAGAAGTGGAAAAGACCCCTGATATCAATCATTTATTAAATGTTCGTGTAAGCGCATCCAATCACGAACAAAACACTTCTTTTACTGCTGATAAGGCAGTCGATGGAGATAATACTAGTCGTTGGGCGACAGATAAGGATGTAGTCAATCCTCAGTTGACTATGACACTAGATAAAGTGACATCAGTCAAACGGATTGAGATTGATTGGGATCGTAGACAGAGGACAGGACAGCCGAACGATCCAAATATTCAAGGATGGAAACTATACTATGCTACAGCTGAAGCTATCAATGAAGAGGAAGCGACACGTAAGTGGAAATTGGCTTATGAAAAAGATGGTCAACCAGTTTTAGACGAAAGAGTCAATTTGGATGTTCCGATTGAAGCTAAATATCTCAAATTGGTAATCACTAAATATGCTGAAGGTAGTATGCGTTGGCGTAATGTCGGTATTCAGGAAATACGAGCTTATTCTAACATTCCAGAGCCAGGTAAGGTGACAAGTCTTAACCAAGTAGAGTCGCTGACTTTGGCTCAAGATGGCCATTCACTTGTCCTACCTAAATTACAGGGTAAGGTTAGCTTAGTTGGTAGCAATAAAACAGGTGTGATTGACCTGAATAATAAAATCCACCAGCCTCTAACGGAGCAGACAGTTAAAGTTTCTTTGCAACAAGTGCATGAAGGTCAAACCATTACCAAGGAATTTGAAGTTAGAGTTCCTGGTCGCTATGCAGATGAGGGAGTTGGAGACAAACCAACAGTGGCTCCAACTGTTCAGCAATGGCATGGTGAGGAAGGACGTTCTTCTATTTTGGAAGATACCGTTCTATCTGTTGGAGATTCAGGATTTGACAAGGCAGCTAATTTCTATGCCAATGATTTGATTTCTCGAGGTTTAGAGCTTGCCAAGGGAGACAGTACTTCCGCGCATCGTATTGAGTTTAAAAAGGTAACGGACAAGGGCTATGGTGAAGAAGGCTATGGTATTACGATTCGTGATAATGTCTTTACCATTGAAGCGCAGACCAATAAAGGTGCCTTTTATGCTACTCGAACCTTACTTCAAATGGGGCAAGAAAATATCCAAAATGGTGAAATTCGAGACTTTCCAAGTTTCAGCCACCGTGGATTTATGCTAGATACTGGTCGTAAGTTTATTCCTTATGATACTCTTGTGGACATTATGCTAAACATGGCTTACTACAAGATGAATGACTTGCAGTTGCATTTGAATGATAACTATATTTTCCTCAAGGAGCACTTAGCAGGTAAAAATCTGACCAAGGAGCAGGAAATTGAGTATGTGCTCAATCATGCAGATACAGGTTTCCGTTTACAGACAGATATTGTCGGTGACAATGGTGTGCCTTTGACTTCTAAGCAACACTATACCAAAGATGAAATGCAAAGACTCATCGCTTTGGCTGATGAGCTAGGAATCAACTTGGTGCCAGAGATTGATACACCGGGGCATGCTTTATCATTTGTGAAGGTTCGTCCAGACTTGATGTATAAAGGACAGCTGAGTCCGAATAAGCACAATGTAGAGCGTGTTGCGATGCTTGATTTGGATAAGAATTATGATGAAACATTGCGCTTTGTCAAGTCTGTTTATGATAAATTGTTGGATGGAGAAAATGCCCCACTTCGAGGTGTTAAGACGATTCACATCGGAACAGATGAGTACTATGGCAACAATGAAAACTATCGTCGTTATGTCAATGATTTAATTACCTACATTAAAGGTAAGGGTTATACACCACGAATTTGGGGTTCGCTTAGCCGTAAGAGTGGTCAAACCCCAGTTGATTTGAAGGATGTCGAAGTGGATATCTGGAGTCTAGGATGGCAACATCCCCAAGCGGCTTTGAAGGCTGGTGCTAAAATTATCAATATTACTGATGTTCCGACTTACAGTGTGCCAAATGGTAATAACCAGCAAGGAGCATATGGTGATTACTCTTCTTATGAGTATCAATATAATCGTTGGACACCAAATGATTTTACGACAGCCGGCAACGGTCCAAAATTAGCAGCTTCAAACCCTCATATCTTGGGTGGCGGACATGCCGTTTGGAATGATAATATTGATCTCCATGAAACAGGCATGACTTCTTATGATATTTTCAAGCGCTTCTTTGAAGCAACAAGAGTTACTGCTGAAAAGACTTGGGGATCAAACCGGGCTGCTAACAACTTTGCAGGAAGAACCTTACCACACGCAGACTATGTTTATGCACCAGGTAGCAATCCAGAGTACAAGATTGATGATACTGAGACCTATGAAATCAATCCAAAGACAATCAAGCGTTACGATGCAGAAAACATCACACAAAACGCTAAAGGTCTGGTCTTCAATAAAGAAAGCAAGATTGAAAATGCTATTGGGAACGTCGGTCCAAGTCACGTCTTAAAGGTTGATGTGACGGTTACAGGTGACGGTGTGCAGGAGTTAGCTTCTAGTGAGGGGAACAAGCTCTATTTGTCTGATGAGTCAGGTAAAGTAGCCTATAAGTTTGAGCAGCATCATATTCAGTTTGACAAGACATTGGAAAAAGGTAAACGCTATGAGCTAGTCTTTGTCACCAAACCTCAGTCAACTGAGCTCTATGTCAATGGTGAAAAGATCAATCGTATTGCCAATCCAGCTCACCCAAGATTGGCTCACACAAGTCTTGTCCTACCTCTTGAAAAAATCGGAGGTTTTGAAGGTACTTTGCACAATCTCAGCTTGTCTGCTAAGCCATTTGTCAATCCACGTTTGATTGCACAGGATCAGATTGCCCGTGTGGAGGCAAGCAGTGAGCAACTACCAGGAAATGCGACAGAAGGAGCTGTTTCTAAAGCCTTTGATGGCAATCCTGCAACCTTCTGGCATTCACATTGGACGAAGAAGGATCCGTCTTATACGGTTACTATGACCTTGAAGCAAGCGACAGCTGTAAATGCTTTGACTTATCTTCCTCGTCCAGGTGGCGGAAATGGTCTTGTGACTAAATATGAAATCTATGCTAAAAAGGCTGATCAATTGGTTAAGGTAGCTGAAGGTACTTGGGATAATAATGCAGCTGAAAAGATTGCAAACTTTGAAGCTGTCGAAACGGATACAATCCAGTTGAAGATTCTACAGGGAGTAGAAGGATATGCTAGTGCAGCTGAAATCAATCTTTTGAAACCAATAGCTACATCAGATGAGCCTGCTACACCACCAGCACCAAAACCAGATCCAAAACCCGAAACTCCAGCTCCGAAAGATGACGGAACTGTTGAATTGGAAGATACCTTTATCGCTAAAAAACCAGCAGATCCAAGTGTAGTAGAAGCAGCTTTGAGAAGCCAAGAATACCTTAAGAAACAGTATAAGATTTTCCCAACTCCTCATAAGGTTACTTATGGCGATGGCTTGGTACGTCTAGATAAGAAAGTTCATTTGGTAATTGGTGAGCAAGTTGATATTTATACTCGTAATCGACTCAAGTCTATTTTGCAAAATAGTAATATCTCCTATACTACTGGTAAGACAGCCGAAGCTGGAGCAACTAATATCTATCTGGGAGTTCACCAGACTGGCTCAAAAGCGGAAGAAGCTCAGAAAACAGAGTCTGTCAACCAAGGACTATTTGATAAGATTGATGCTTATTCATTAGTGGTTAAAGGTCAGCAAATTTCCATTGTCGGAAAAGATACAGATGCTGTCTTCTATGGACTAACAACACTCAAGCATATGCTAAATGATAGCTCTGCTCCAGTTCTACGTGAGGTCAATGTTGAAGACTATGCAGATGTGAAGAATCGTGGCTTTATCGAAGGCTATTATGGTAACCCATGGTCCAACGAAGATCGTGCGGCCTTGATGCGTTACGGTGGTGATTTGAAACTGACTCAGTATTTTTTCGCACCAAAAGATGACCCATATCATAACAGCAAGTGGAGAGAACTTTATCCAAAAGAAAAACTAGAAGAAATCCGTCAGCTCGCTAAGGTGGGGAACGAAAACAAGACTCGTTATGTTTGGACCATTCATCCATTTATGAATAGTCGAATTCGCTTCCAAAACGAGACGGTTTACCAAGAAGATCTGAATGCAATCAAGGCTAAATTTACCCAGTTACTGGACGTCGGCGTTCGTGAGTTTGGTATCCTTGCAGATGATGCAGCTCAGCCTTATGGTGGTTATGAAAGTTATAACCGCTTGATGAAAGATATGACCGATTGGTTGACTGAAAAACAAGCGACTTATCCAGGCTTGAAGAAAGAGATGATCTTTGTTCCAAGTCAGTATTGGGGCAGTGGTCGAGAAGACGAACTGCGTTCCCTAAACCGTAATCTTCCGAAAAGTAGCATTATGACTCTGACAGGAGGCAAGGTTTGGGGTGAAGTTTCTGAGAACTTCTTAACTCAACTTAAGCAAAATATAGAGGCATCTGGTCAAACATATCGTCCTGTTCAACTTTGGATTAACTGGCCGTGTACGGATAATTCTAAACAACACCTTATCATGGGTGGTGGTGAGAAATTCCTACACCCTGGTGTGGATCCAAGCCTAATCGGTGGGGTCATGCTCAATCCAATGCAGCAATCAGAACCATCTAAAATTGCTCTCTTCTCAGCTGCAGAGTACAGCTGGAATATCTGGAAGAATGAGGCAGAAGCCAAAGCTGTTAATGATATAGCTTTCAACTTTGCAGAAACAGGTCGTTTTACAGAGACCAAAGAATCTGCAGCTTTCCGTGAGCTAGGTAAGCACATGATTAACCAACATATGGATAATCGTGTTGTGAAGCTAGAAGAGTCTGTAGAACTAGCTCCGAAATTGACAAACTTCATGAACAAGTTGAAAGCAGGTCAAGATGTCTCAGCTGAGCGCAAAGAGTTGAAGGCAGAATTTGCTAAGCTAAAAGCTGCTGCTGAGACCTATAAAGCATCAGGAAATGAACAGATGCGTGAGCAGATTAAGTACTGGCTTGATAATACCATTGACCAGATGAATGCCCTGGATGCTCTCTTGACAGCTACTGAATTTATTGGTAGCAAAAATGCTGACGGCCTTTGGAATAATTACTACAAGGGCTTGAAAGATTATGAGCAATCTAAGAAACATTCCTTCTGGTATGTTGACCATTACGAAAATGCTGAGCTAGGTGTACAGCATATCCGTCCATTTATCCTTAACCTTAAGGAATATCTGGCCAAGGAAATCGAAAAAGAACTGAACCCAGATAAAGTTGTAACGACCTTTATTACTAACCGTACAGGTGGTGAAGGAGATTTGACTCAGGTCTTGGACGGAGACTTGTCAACTCAAGTTATCTTTAAAAATCCAACCAGAATTAGCACTGGTGATTATGTTGGTCTGCAGTTTAACAAGCCTGTTTCTATCAAGAAGTTGAGCTTTGCTATGGGAGCTGTTAGCAATCCGAAAGACACCTTTAATAAGGCTAAGGTTGAATACCTAAATGAAGCCGGTGAATGGACTGCCCTTCCTCAAGGTAACTATGTCGGCAATGAGTCTGAGATTACCTTAGATAATCTTGATATCAAAGCCAAAGGTATTCGAATGGTTGCAACAGAAGATCGAGACAATACTTGGTTTGCAGTCCGTGAAATCGCAGTTAACCGTCCTCTTGAAAATGCCAAGAAGAAAGCTGGAAGTATTACCATCAGTCCAAATCTGGTCTATAAACTCAATACAACGGCTGCCAAGATGACTGACAATAGTGATAGCACAGAAGCAATGTTGGCAAGTTCTTCAACAGCAAATGGAGAAAGAGATACAACCCCAGTAGATGCTTGGGTACAGTTGGATCTTGGTTCTCAACAAACAGTCAAGAAGATTCGTTTGGTACAAGGAGTGACAGATAAGCTAGCAGCTGGTGTCATCGAAGTCTCTACTGACGGACAAAACTGGACAACGGTAGCCAACTTAACAGGTGAGCAAAGCAAAGAAGTTGAAACCAATCAGAATATCCGTTATGTACGCGTTAGAAATACGCAAAAGACTAATTTCTGGTGGCGAATTGGCAACCTATCTGTCGAGTCAGAGACTGGAACAGACCAATACACAGACACTAATGTTGAACAACTCAAGACTACTCAAGTCTATGAAAAATTGGGCCGCTACGAGATGGATATTCCAGCTGGAACAACTTTAGATGCGGGCCAATATCTTGGAATGAAACTAGATCGTCTCCATGAAATTGAGGATTTGAAACTGGGTGAGAATGCTAATCAAGCACTCCAGCTCCGCTATTCTCCAAATGGAGTGGAGTGGTATAGTGCCTCTGAGTTACAAGATCACCAGCTTGTCCGCTATGTACGTCTTGAAAACAAGACAGGTCAGAAACAGGCAATCGGAACGACTTCCTTGTTCTTGACTACTAAGGAAATTCAACCAACATCAATTGAGTCTACCAGCATGGGTATCAATCCTAACTATGGTAGCGGAGATGTTCGTAAAGCGAAAAACCTAGACCAGCTCTTTGATGGTGATTTAAACAATTATGTTGAATTTTCTGATTATCCACAAACCGATGGTCATATGACTCTCAATCTTGGAGCAACCCGTCAAATCAAGAAGATTCGTGCCTACATTAAAGATGGCACACAGAACTATCTTCGTGATGGAAAGATTCAAGTTAGCGCAGATGGCAAGACCTGGAAAGATGTAGTTTCAGTAGGAGACGGTCAGGAAAATCCAGCACGTGACGACTCCTTAACTGATGGCTGGACACATGATTCACAGCGACCTGGAAATCGCTATATTGAGGGAGAATTGCCAGAAGCAACTGCAGCGAAATATCTCCGAGTGCTCTACACAGCTCCTTATCGTCATCGCTTTGTTGGATTTACAGAGTTAGTCATCAATGATGGAGAATACACTAAATCAGTCAATAATCCAACTGTGGAAGGTGCGGGTACAGAGAGCAAGTCATCTGAAAAGACTAATATAGCAGATGGAAATATTCTCAGCAGTT
Source organism: Streptococcus oralis (assembly GCA_937930605.1). Classification (GTDB taxonomy): domain Bacteria; phylum Bacillota; class Bacilli; order Lactobacillales; family Streptococcaceae; genus Streptococcus; species Streptococcus oralis_CO. The sequence goes on along the minus strand of CALHBZ010000223.1, from coordinate 525 downwards.
ACAAGGCGACCCAAGACAGCGGTGAGTTGATTTACCATCTATCTGAAAAGACAGAATCGAATCATGTTCGCCTGATTTCAGATATTCCAGCAGGAAGCTCAGCGCACGTTTGGGCAAGAACCATTTCCAAAGATGGCCAAACAGCATGGCAAGATCTGGGTGCGGTTACCACAAGTTTTCAAACCTTCCAGCTTGCTAACAGCGCCCACTTATTAGATGTTAAGTTGAAGTGGGAAGGTGGTCGTCCTGAGTTTTATGAGGTTTCTACCTATCATGCTGAGATAGCTGAGACACCTAATCCAGATACACCAAAACCGCCAGTTTACAAGACGACACCAGATGAAGGCGTTCCAGCTCCTGTAGTTGAACAGCCGCGCTTGGATGTGGTAACAGAAGAGGTTGGCTTTAAGACCATCGAACGCGAAAATCCACAATTGCCTAAGGGCACCCGAAAAGTTGTCCAAGAAGGTAAGGTTGGTGAGAAGACCACGCTTGTCGAAGTGACGATTGAGAATGGCAAGGAAA
>CALHBZ010000222.1 GCA_937930605.1 Streptococcus oralis | reverse complement strand
GTAGATACCATCATTGGTATTGTATCCTATAAAGACTAAAAAAGACGAGGTAGCTCAGCTACGTCGCCTTTCTTTTTATTCGTTTGGTTGAGCACTTGAGTCAGACTCACTTTGCTCTTGCTTTTCGCTTGCTTGAGATGTCGCTGTTTCACTATCTTTCTCAGACTTAGATTGGTTAGCAGTTTCACTTGATTTTGAACGGAGTTCTTGGTTCAAGCTAATAATCTCTTTAGCTAGAGTGAGGAGACCTTCTTTATCACTGCTTTTGGCTGCGAGTTGATCAAATAGGGCATCAACACGTTCAAAGTCTGCATCTGATCCCTTATTATCCTCAAGGTACTTGTGAAGAGAGAGCAAGACATTATAAAGTTTTTGATAGATGATCACCGTTTGCGGATCCTGTTCAGCCTGTTTTTCTTCTCGTTGGATAGTCGCTGCAATACGATTTAAAAGATCCTCAAGTTGTGTTTTAGCTTCGTCAAGGTCTGCATTTTCCTTTTCAGTAGCCGCTTTGATATTGGCTGCTTCTTCAGCTAGGGATTGTTTGACACCATCTTCTTTGACACGTGCTAAGAGGTCTATTACTTTGGCTAGAAGTGCTTCAACTTCTTCCTTCTTCACATGAGTGACACGTTCTTCTGGCATAAAGTCACCATAGAGTTCTTTTAGGAATTCATAGATAGCTGTCTTAGCAGTTTGGCTATCCACTTTTTCCGTATCCAGAATGGTTTTGCCAGCTTTTGTAGAAACTGGTTCGTCTTTGAGAGCTTCTTCCACCTCTAGTTTAGTTTGGTAGATGGTTGGGAATAACTTGTTTAAGTCGGTTGCTTTGAGAAAAGATTGCGACTGGTAAAGTTCCCAAGTCAACTTGGCAACACGGTTACGTAGTTCTTCTCTGAGTCGGCCATCAGATACATGTTCGTAGAAATACTTAATGTACTCTACTGTCGTAACCCCTGTCCGATCGCGGAAATCTTGCAAGGCTTGCAGTTTCGCTTCAATCGCATCCAACTCTGTTTCATCTTGTGCTAGTTTCGCATCTTGCAAATGAAGCAAGAGATCCTTCTTAGGCAAACCATAAGTATCTGTATCCAGTGTATTGATCTTATCTACAAGGGCTTGGTATTTCTTGTCCAAAGGTGATGTTTCAACTGGAGACACACTTTGATCCACATGGATATATTGCTTATCAAAGAGATCCAAGGCTGCTAGGTATCCAGCAGTTGAGTTGGTCGCAAGTTTTTTCATGTTCTCGGTAAATTGACCCAAAGCAAGTTCTACCCGTCTTTGCATGATAGGTTGGTCTTTGTAGAGGCTTCTGCTATCTGCTAACAGTTGATCAACTTTAGAAAGAACAGTTTGCTCGTCAAAAGCTCCAGGCTGATAGCTTGATTGTAGGGTAGGAATCTTGTTCTTTAAAGCAACCTCATAGCCCTTGGTCTGAACCTTAATGTAGTGATTGTGATCACCATGTGGAATGACAAAACTACCATTTTCAACTTGCAAACTATAAGGAGACACATTGTCGCGTAGGGCAGTAGTATAAAGTTCATTTAAGAAATCAAGTTCAGGATCACCTGTCTGCAGCGGTATACGAACATGTTCTTTTCGTACTGCATAGGGATGAATATGAGTAGGATCATAGGCTTGATCCGGATTTCCAAAGACAAAGAATCCATTTGAAATACGAATCGCTTCAAGCGGTACTCCGTAGGTCTGTGAGATATACTTGATTTTTTCTTCATCGCTCGCATCTCTTGAGAAATTTTCCACGGTCTTGGCAAGTGGTTGAACAGGCTCAGACTGACGATTTTCTTTCAAGTGGTTTTGGGCGGCTTTAATTTGAGCATCAGTCAAGTCCTTCTTAAAGAAATAATGAGCGTGATCTCCATGAGAAACTACAAACCCTTGCTCATCTTCACTGACAACGCGTTCAGCTGCAAAGTCGTGATCATGCTCTTCGTCATGATGGTGATTATGGTTCTCTCCATCGTGGTCATGATCTTTATGCTTGGTCCCCTGACTTCCATGGTCACCGTCTTGGTCGTGATGATGGTCTTGCTGATCAGGATGTTCTACTGGTTTACTTGGATTTTCCAAAGGTACTGGTTGCCCACTGTCGCTAGCAAGAGGAATCATACGCGCAATCTTTTCTTCCAAAGCAGAAAGCTTTGTATACGGAATGAAATGATAGTGATTTCCATGAGGAATCGCTACGCCACTCGGTGTTCTGCTTGAAATCTTAGCAGGGTCAAAAATTAAGCCATCCGATTCCGCATAACGTTGATTACTTGGAAGTGCATAGAGCTGTTTTAATAGATTCTGAAGGCTCTCTTCTGTATTGCTTGGTGTTTCAGTTTGTTGACTAGAATTAGTGGTTTGACCGATTCCATTTTGACTTGGACGATAGTCAGTCACACTCGGTTGTTTTCTAGTTCCAGAGAGGTAGGCTTGAGCAGCAGCCAATTCACTAGCAGACAAGGAACTCTTTGGAATGTAGTGGTAATGTCCACCATGAGGAACGATATAAGCATCACCAGTGTCCTCTATAATATCAGATGGATTAAAAATATATCCATCATCGGTAGTATAACGTCCTTGTGATCGTGCAAGTGTCACTGCACTGTTAGAAGTTGGTGCATCGTGTGTATGATCTTGTTTTTGGCGTTCAATTTCGTCCTTCGTACGAACGTTATCTGCATGTGCCGCATCCTTAAGGTAAACATAATACTTCCCATTCACCTTGATAATGTAGCCACCTTTGATTTCGTTGACAATATCAGCGTCTTTAAGTTGATAATTGGCATCTCTCATCAAAAGTTCTTCACTGAAAATCGCATCAAAAGGAACTTTACCATTGTAATAATGGAAATGATCACCATGTGAAGTCACATAACCTTGATCGGTGATTTTCACGACAATTTGTTCTGCCTGAATATCTTCTTTTTTGCTAACTTGATCTGGTGTCTGAGTTTCTGTTTTTTGAGAGTCTTGTTTCCCATCAACATAAGATACACGGTTATTGTCTTTGTTTCCTTCTACTTGATGTTGATTCAATGCATAGATGCAAAGACTTAGGGAAAGTACTAAAGCCGATCCCGCCACAAGATACTTTTTCTTCATTTTCATAATCTCCTCATTTTAATTCTTCTGCAAGAACTTTCATATTTTCTTCTAAATTTTCTAAGTAAGTTTTGTCATTTTCGGGGTCTGCTTCCAAAGGATTGAGTGTTTTCAGACTAACTCCTGTTGATTTGACCAAGGTTTCAGCGACTTTAGAAGAAGCGTTGCTCTCAGTAAAGATAGTTTTAACCTTATAGGTTTTGACAAATTCTTGGATTTCTGTCAACTGTCTCGGACTCGGCTCTTGTTCAGGGGAAATCCCTGCTATACCAAGTTGTTTCAAACCGAAGCGTTTAGACAGGTACGAAAAGGCTGTATGTTGTGTTACAAAGGTCTTTTGACTCGCTTTTTCAAAAATAGGCTGGTACTTCTTAGTCAATTCTTGGGCTTTAGCGATAAAGTTTTTGGCATTCTTTTGATACGCTTCCTTATTGGCACTGTCAATCTCCGAAAGTTTGTCCGCAATAATCTGTGCCTCTTCGCCTGCTTTTTCAGGATCTAACCAAGTGTGAGGATCGTAGAGTGTTTTTTCATCGATACCGTCACCAGCTTCTACATCTTCTAAGCCCGGTACACGCTCCAAGGTCATTCCTTCAGAAGCTTCTAAAACTTTTACTTTTGAGTTTTTCAAATTTGGATCCAGGCTTCCCGCCCAAGACTCCAGTGTATGCGAGTGGTAGACAAAGACATCCGCATCATAGATGGCAGCAATGTCATTCGCTGAGGGTTCATATGAGTGAATTCCACTACTTGACTGAATCATCCGAACATCATTTAAGTCACCTGATACCTCTTTGACCATGGCGTAGATTGGGTAAAAACTTGTGACAATCTTCATCCCTTTTGCTTCTTGTTTTTCTTTTTGACTACATGCTCCTAAGACAAGAGCCAACAAACTGGCCATCAATAATAGGATCGTTCTTTTTTTCATCATTACTCCTTAACTAGTATTTAACCATTTAATTAACTAGTAAATAGTTTATCTTTATTTACACTATATGTCAAGATATTTTGCACATTTTCATGAAAAAAATGAGAACTAGAACTCACATTCTGTTCTCATTTTTCGTTTTTAACTTTTCTAGCTCTCCTATCCTGTTTTTAGGAGTTAGAAAATACTGCTAAGACTACTTACTCTCCCTTAACAAAGCCAATAGTTTTTCAGCTTCTGCCATAATGGTATTGTTGTCCTGGGCGCCAAATAGTAAATTATTCTTTAATCCTGTGAGAGTTTCTTTTGCATTGGACTTGATAATGGGATCCTGGATTTTTGTAAGTAACTCTTCCGCCTCTCTTAACTTCGCTTCAACCTTTTCAGTTTCAACCTGAGGTTCTTCTGCTTCCTCTGGTGATTCTCCTTCTGGCTCCTCAGTTGGTTTTGGAGACTCTGGTTTCTCACTTTGCGGCTTCTCTTCGCGAGGTTTTTCTGTTCGAGGTTTCTCCTCTGATGGTTTTTCCGTATGATTGTTATCAGCTTGACCATTTTGGTTTCTTTGAACATGGTCACTTGCATTTCCCCAACCACTATCTGAATGCGGACGTTCGTTTGGATGTTCAACATAGTACTTCACAGTCGCAAAGAGATCCTCTAGAGTATACCCCTTAGGAGCCTCATAAAGATCTTCGTCAAACCACTCAAATTTTATGTTATGGTAATGGTCATAATGAGGAATAATCAAGCTTCCGTTTTTGACTTCCACAGTATGTTGGAGATTGTAAGGCATACGATCAAGTGGCACCTTCTTAGCTGCTTTCACGCGATTGTAGATAGCCTCTGCTCCTTTAGCCTCAGCATTTCCTGAATCCTGATGATCTGTCGAAGGAGGCGTCAAACCTTTTTCTTTAGCATAAGCCTGGGCTGCTGCTCTTTCAACTTCAGACAAACTATCTTTCTTAATCCAATGACTGTGGGTCATATGCGGAGTTACATAGGCATCCCCCTCATCACTGGTGATATCACGGGGATCAAAGATATAACCATCTTCTGTTGTATACTTGCCTGCTAACTTGGCCACTTGAATCTCATCATCTGTGTAAGCAATTTGTGCATTCGGTTTTCCTAAACGTTCTGGATGGCGAATCGGTGCTAGGAAGGCAAGAATATCATCCACTAACTTGACTTTATCGCTTGAGACATCATTGAGACGTTCCAAGAGTTTATCCAAAGCGTCAAAATCAGCTTGACGCCCTTTATTGGAAATTAAATCTTGATGAATGCTTGCTAGTAGGTCATAAGCCTTATTGTAAAATTCTCGATCACTAGATGGGAGCTCAGTTTTCTTAGGACCTAGTTCATGAGAATAACTTTCCTGCTTGGTTAGTTTACTATCAATGGCTGCTGCTGTTTCTGCTGAAAGTTCCTTGGCAGGAATATAACGTGAGATGCCATTCTCCTCAATGACATAACCATCAGCTACTTTTCGAACAGCTTCTTTGACCAATTTTTCATCAATTGGATTGCTTGGAGTTGGTTGAGGATTTGGTGCAGGTTGCGGACTCGGACTAGGTTCTGGAGTCGGCTGTGGACTTGGTTCTTCCGGTTTTGAATCCGGTAGCCAATGGTTTGAACGATAACGAAGGGGAATAATACGAGCGATTCGTTCTTCCAATTCAGACATTTGTTCATAAGGGATAAAGTGGTAATGGTTACCATGAGGGACAGCTACACCTCTGGAGGTTCGACTTGTGATTTGCGCTGGGTCAAAAACAAGGCCATCTGATTCCACATGTCGTTGGCTCAAAGGCAGTTTGTAGAGCTGTTTTAACAGGCTATCAATGTTATCACTTTGACTCGCTTGACTGTTAGTGTTGCTGTTGTTGCTTGTGTTAGTATTGGTAGTTCCCTGATTGCTTACAGAAGGGGCCCAGTTAGTTCTTGGTGTGCTATCGCTATTTTGTCGGCGATAGGTTCTTGAACTTGACAGATTTCCCCGACCAGATAGGAAGGCTTCTGCAGCAGCCAACTCGCTAGCTGATAACTCATTCTTGGGAATATAATGGTAATGATTGCCATGAGGAACGATATAAGCATCGCCAGTATCTTCAATGATATCAGATGCATTAAAGATATAACCATCATCTGTGGTATAGCGTCCTTGCGAACGTGCCAAGGACAAAGCACCATCGTTTCTTGAAGTCCCACCTTCACGATGCTGACTATGCTCTTGTTTTTGTCGATTGATTTCCTCTTTTGTACGGACGTTTTCCGCATGGGCAGTATCCTTAAGGTAAACATAGTATTTTCCATCTACCTTAATAACATAACCACCCTTGACTTCACTGACAATATCCTCATCTTTTAGCTTATAGTTTGGATCTTTCATGAGCAATTCTTCACTGAAAATCGCGTCATAAGGAACCTTACCATTGTAATAATGATAGTGGTCGCCATGTGAAGTGACATAGCCTTGGTCTGTTATCTTGATGACGATTTGCTCCGCATTGATTCCTTCACGCTTGCTAACCTCATCAGGAGTTAGATTATCCGTTTTTTGCGTTGCTTGTTTTCCATCTATATAGGAAACACGATTATTTTCCTTAACCGTTCTGGCTTGATAAAGTCCCAACTGGTAAGAACAAACACTTAAAATCAAAGCTGCCGCAGAACCAGCGAGGTATTTCTTATTAACTTTCATCGAAACTCTCTTTCTTTTTGATATTTCTAGTTGCAATTCATTTCTAAATTGCAGAAACTCCTCTCTATTACTTAACTGGTTAATAGTTTACTCCTAAATTTGTAGCTTGTCAAGGATTTTATGAACTGGTTAAGTATTCTTTTGTTCTGTCCCACTAGTTTGTCTTCGTAAGGATTCATATTAAACAGTTTACCTTGATAATTCTTTAAAAAATATCAAAAAAATCCCTGCAACTGAGTTGCAAGGATTTTTCGACTAATCAAAATTAATGTATTCTTTTTGAAGTTCAAGAACTTCTTCCATTGTTGAGCATTCTGTAAGGGCACGGTTTGCGTATTCTTCCATCTTAGCTGTGTCCAATTTCTTCATCAAGCTACGTGTACGAAGTACAGATGTTGCTGACATAGAGAACTCATCTAAGCCCATTCCGACAAGAAGTGGAACTGCTTGTTGGTCACCAGCCATCTCACCACACATACCAGCCCATTTACCTTCAGCGTGAGCTGCTTTGATAACGTTGTTGATCAAACGAAGGATTGATGGGTTGTATGGTTGGTAAAGGTATGAAACTTGCTCGTTCATACGGTCTGCTGCCATTGTGTATTGGATCAAGTCGTTTGTACCAATTGAGAAGAAGTCAACTTCTTTGGCAAATTGGTCTGCAAGCATAGCTGCTGCAGGGATCTCGATCATGATACCAACTTGGATATTGTCCGCAACTGCAACACCTTCAGCAAGAAGGTTTTCTTTTTCTTCGTCAAAGACTGCTTTAGCTGCACGGAATTCCTTCAAGAGCGCAACCATTGGGAACATGATACGCAATTGACCGTGTACAGACGCACGAAGAAGGGCACGGATTTGTGTGCGGAACATAGCATCTCCAGTTTCAGAGATAGAGATACGAAGGGCACGGAATCCAAGGAATGGGTTCATTTCGTGAGGCATATCGAAGTAAGGAAGTTCCTTATCTCCACCGATATCCATTGTACGAACGACAACTGGTTTACCGTTCATTCCTTCAAGTACAGCCTTGTAAGCTTCGTACTGCTCGTCTT
>CALHBZ010000221.1 GCA_937930605.1 Streptococcus oralis | reverse complement strand
ATCTCCACTCGCACCGAAAATTGTAACAATAACCTTTGATGACATCTAGCTACCTGATTTCTATATTTTTTCCTAGTTGGACTAGGGATGAGATTTCCTCATTGTCATAGTTTTTATTTTATCATAATTTTCAAAAAAATCAAAAAATCCAATACGCAATTAAAAAACTGTAAGGTTCTCCTTACAGTTTTGTTTTATACGTTTAAGACCTTGTCCAAAAACTCCTTTAGACGAGGGTGTTGCGGGTTATCAAAGATTTGATCTGGTGTCCCATCTTCTAGAAATTCTCCATCCGCTGTGAAGATAACACGATTGGCTACCTGACGTGCAAATCCCATCTCATGAGTCACAATAATCATGGTCATGCCTTGCTCCGCTAATTCCTTCATAACGTTTAGTACATCTCCGACCATTTCAGGGTCAAGAGCAGAAGTTGGCTCATCAAAGAGCATGATATCTGGATTCATGGCTAGTCCACGAGCGATGGCCACACGCTGTTTTTGCCCCCCTGAGAGGCTATCTGGGTTGGCATTTGCCTTATCAGCAAGGCCAACCTTTTCAAGCAACTCCATCCCTAATTTCTCAGCTTCTTCTTTGGTCATCCGTTTGTGTTCAATAGGAGCAAAAGTGATATTCTCTAGGACGGACATGTGAGGGAAGAGATTGAAGTGCTGGAAAACCATTCCGACGTTTTCACGGACATGGTCGACATTGGTTGATTTCTCAGTCAAATCATAACCATTCACAGTGATGTGGCCACTCGTTACCTCCTCGAGAAGGTTAAGGCTACGTAGGAATGTGGATTTACCAGAACCAGAAGGACCGATGATACAGACAACATCTCCTTCATAGAATTTAGTAGTAATGCCTTTTAAAACTTCATTTTTTCCATAATACTTATGCAAATCATTTACATCAATTTTTAGTTTTGCCATTAACGAATCCTCTTTTCTAAGCGTTTCGCTAGTCTAGTCAAAAGCGTGATAATTACAAGATAGAAGATAGCAAGGATTGCATACATCTTGAAACTTTGGTAGTTACGGGCGATGATGATCTTACCAGTTTGGAAGAGTTCTACCAGACCGATAGCTGACACGATAGTTGTATCTTTCAACGCAATAACGAACTGGTTGACGAAGTTTGGAAGCATTAGTTTAGTTGCTTGTGGCAAGATAATCTTCCGCATAGTTTTTCCATAAGAGATACCAAGACTGCGGCTGGCTTCCATTTGTCCAACTGGAACGGCTTGAATCCCACCACGAACGATTTCAGCGATATAAGCAGCAGCATTGAGCGAAAGGGCAATGGTACCAGCTACAAAGTCGTTAATTGGACTTTGTTGGCCCGTAATTGATTCGATGAAGTTTGGAATACCCCAGAAGATGAAGGCTGCAAGAATCATCAACGGAATACCACGAATCACATCAACAAAAATCTCTGAAATGACTCTGAGCGATTTGTATGGACTAACGCTGAACATACCAAAGATAATCCCAATCACGATTGCAATCGCAAACGAGATAAGGGCCAAAGCGAGAGTGATTCCAAGTCCACTAAGGAGTTGTTTGTAGTTATTTTGGAGCAAGCCCCAGATAGTAGTTTCGTCAACTGTACTTGTAGAAGCAGTTGTTACTCCACTTGCTAGATACTTGTCAAGAATCTTTTGAAATTCTCCATTAGCCTTGAGGTTTGCAAGTCCGTTATTGAACATCTGAATCAATTCAGGGTTTGTTCCTTTTTTTACAGCAAAGGCTGTTTCACCGATTGGAGTTCCAGCGATTGGCGTTTTCAATTTTTGTCCTTGACTGATAGAATATTTGAGAACTGGCTCATCATCCATGACGGCATCAATAGCCCCAGTGTTCAAACTGTCATACATAGATGCCCCATCTGCAAAGGTTTTAATTTTGTAGCCGTATTTGCTTTGATTTTCAGTAAGGAAGGTTTGAGAAGCAGTCCCGTTTTTAACACCGACAGTTTTATCCTTGAGGTCTTCATAAGAAGCAATCGTGCTTGATTCTTTAACACCGAGAATGGTATTAGCTGTGTAATATGATTCTGAGAAGTCAAATGTTTCCTTACGGGCATCTGTTACAGACATTCCAGCAATGATACCATCTGCTTGTCCTGCTTGGACAGCACTGATGGCTGCATCAAATCCTGGATTGGTAATCTCAATTTCAAAACCTTGATCTTTGGCAATAGCTTTGATGAGGTCCATATCAATACCAGTGTACTGATTACTTGAATTTTGAAAGACGAATGGAGCGAAAGACGAGTCACTGGCAATAATATACTTGCTTTTTACTGGAGTAGCTTTTTGTCCAGCAGCAGTAGTTGTCGTTGGGGCTACCGTAGTTTTAGAAGCTGTCCATTTTTGGATGATTTGCTCTAGGCTACCATCTTTCTTCATTTGTGCTAGAGCTTCATTAAACTCGGTAACCAAGTGTTCATACTTGCTCCCTTTCTTGACACCAAAAGCAAAGCTTCCAACAGCCTCACCATCCATATTGATGCTGAGATCTTGTCCTTGGTTGATTGCATACTCGATAACAGGTTTATCATCCATGATAGCATTTACAGCGCCAGCACTTAGACTGTTATTCATCAAATCGCCTGTATCAAAGGTTTTGATAGAGAAACCGTATTTATCTTTGATACTTTCTAGGAAACGTTGAGCGGCAGTTCCATTCTTAACACCAACTGTTTTTCCGCTAAGTTCTTCATATTTGGTGATTTTATTTGCCTTTGTGGTAGCAATGACAACTTTTGTATCATAATAGGTATCAGACATGGTAAAGGCATTTTCACGTTCTTTTGTTTTTGTCATCCCTGCCATGATGGCATCCGCTTGACCTGACTGCACTGCATTTACAGCTGCGTCAAATCCAGGATAAGACATTTGGATGTTCCATCCTTTGATTTCTGCGACTTTATTGATAATATCAACATCAATCCCTTTATAGGTCTGATCTGAATCTTTAAACTCAAAAGGTGCGTAAGCTGTATCAGACACAATCTTAACAGTATCAGCTTTTGCCATACCTAGTGAGAAAATGGGAAATAAAATGAGCAAATATGCTAGTATTTTTTTCTTCATTTTTAGTCTCCTTTTCCGAATATTTTCTCATTATATCAGAAAATGAATGAAAAGGCAAATTTTATGAATTTTATGTAAGAAAATATGACATGAAATACGCATTCTTATCAACTTAGAAAAGAGTCTGAAAAGTAAATTTATGGTAAAATGGAAGGATAGAAAAATGCAGATGAGGCAATCATGATTAATCGAATTACAGACAATCAATTTAAACTAGTATCAAAATACCAACCTTCAGGAGATCAAC
>CALHBZ010000220.1 GCA_937930605.1 Streptococcus oralis | reverse complement strand
TCCATTTCTACGGTGGAGAAGTTCCAATCTCTGGTATGGCTGGTGACCAGCAGGCCGCTCTCTTTGGTCAATTGGCTTTTGAACCTGGCATGGTTAAAAATACCTACGGAACTGGTTCCTTCATCATCATGAACACTGGTGAAGAGATGCAGTTGTCTGAAAACAACCTCTTGACAACGATTGGTTATGGTATTAACGGAAAGGTCTACTATGCCTTAGAAGGTTCTATCTTCATCGCAGGAAGTGCCATTCAATGGCTTCGTGACGGTCTTCGCATGGTAGAAAACTCACCAGAGTCTGAAAAATATGCTCTTAATTCTCACAATAATGACGAAGTCTATGTCGTACCTGCCTTTACAGGTCTAGGGGCACCATACTGGAACCAAAACGCTCGAGGATCTGTCTTTGGCTTAACTCGTGGGACAAGCAAAGAAGACTTTATCAAGGCGACTTTGCAATCTATCGCTTATCAAGTGCGTGACATCATCGACACTATGCAGGTGGATGCGCAGACAGCTATCCAAGTCTTGAAGGTAGATGGTGGTGCAGCCATGAACAACTTCCTCATGCAGTTCCAAGCTGACATCTTGGGAATTGATATCGCACGCGCTAAAAACTTGGAAACAACTGCCCTCGGTGCAGCCTTCCTGGCAGGATTGTCAGTGGGTTATTGGAAGGACTTGGATGAGTTGAAACTCTTGAATGAGACAGGAGAACTCTTTGAGCCATCCATGAACGAATCTCGTAAGGAACAACTTTATAAGGGCTGGAAGAAGGCAGTGAAAGCAACGCGAGTCTTTGCGGAAATCGATGACTAATACTGAAAGAATAAAGCGACTCAGTTAGAAAGTGTGTAAAAATGGAATTTTCAAAGAAAACACGTGAATTGTCAATTAAAAAAATGCAGGAACGCACCTTGGATCTCTTGATTATTGGTGGGGGGATTACAGGAGCTGGTGTAGCTTTGCAGGCAGCAGCCAGTGGTCTTGACACTGGATTGATTGAAATGCAGGACTTCGCAGAAGGAACATCCAGCCGATCAACAAAATTGGTCCACGGAGGTCTGCGTTACCTCAAACAATTCGACGTAGAAGTGGTATCAGATACAGTTTCTGAACGTGCGGTGGTTCAACAAATCGCTCCACATATTCCAAAACCAGATCCAATGCTCTTGCCAGTTTACGATGAGGATGGAGCGACCTTTAGCCTCTTCCGTCTCAAAGTAGCCATGGACTTGTACGACC
>CALHBZ010000219.1 GCA_937930605.1 Streptococcus oralis | reverse complement strand
CCTAAGACCTCTGCAATCTCACTGACGGTCATTTCAATACTCATAATATCCTCTGAAACGTTTTCTAGCTTTTCTTTATTTAAATCTTATCATAAGCTAGATAAACTGTCAAATTTCCGCTTAATTCAAGGCCTTTAAAAAGGCTAGTAAGACTTGGGCAGAACGACGTCCTGCTTCTATAATAAACTCATCAAATGAGATAGAGGCCTCGTGATTGGCATTGTCACTCATAGCGCGAATGACTAGGAAAGGTAGGTCAAGAGCCTGAGCCGCTTGAGCAATGGCTGCCCCTTCCATTTCAACTGCTAAAACAGCTGGAAAGTGGGACTTGATACTAGCAATCTTGTCTTCTCCAGCTATAAAACTGTCCCCTGTAGCAATCAAGCCTAGGTGCCAGGTCTGGTCTAACTGAGATAAATTTGTTTGAATCCTAGCGATAAAGTTCTTATCGGATTCAAAGTAGAGGGGTTGGCCAGCCATCTGACCATAAGCATAGCCAAATGCAGTCACGTCCACATCATGATAAGCCAGTTTATCCGCAATCACTACATCGCCAACGGCAATCCCTTCTGCAAGAGCACCTGCTGATCCTGTATTGATAATGGCTTCTACCTGAAAATGGTCAGCTAGAACAGCCACACTCATAGCCGACATAACCTTCCCAATCCCACTCTGAACCAGGACAACTTCTGTCTTGCCAATAGTACCAGTATAGTAGGTGTTTCCCAAGACCTGGACTTCTTGGGTTTTGTCCAAATTCTGAGTCAGATGTAGGAGCTCTTCTGGCATGGCAGCAATGATTCCAATTTTCATTTCATATCCTTTCAATTACAAGAGTTTCATTGCCAACACTAACAAAACTAAGAGTAGAATGACTGCAAACAAGATGCGATTGAGTTTTGAATTAAAAACATTTCTCTTGGTGTTTTCAATACGACGACTCTTATGAATCGTTGGCTCTACTTCGATCGTTAAGGTATCTTGACTAAAACCATGATCTCTAGAACGTGAATTCCCAAAATGTTGTGAAGCAGTTGGTAGGATCTTAGTTTCCTCATCATCTTGAAGAGGTGCCCCTGAGATTTTCTCACCGCGGTTAGCACGTTCAATTATTTCATCTGTTAATAAAGGTTTTCCCATGGATTACTCCTCTATTTCTTTTGTAGTTCCCAGTACTGGATTGCCATGATAGTCTTGGCATCACAGATATGACCTGACTGGATCAGGTTCTTGGCCTCCTCTAGACTCACTTCTAGAACTTCCAAGGTTTCATCATCATCTTGCGGACGAGGATTTTCTACCTTCGTCAAATCACTTGCAAGGTAGAGTTTCAATTTTTCGTTGCAAAAACCAATCGCAGAATAGAAATCATACAACAGTTCTAACTTAGCTGTGTAGGCAACCTCTTCTTCCAATTCACGAAGAGCCGCTGCCATTGGATCTGCATTTTCACCAACTTCAAGTTTTCCAGCGGGAATCTCATAAGAGACAGCCTCGATGGCCTTCCGATATTGCTTAACGAGGATAATTTTATCCTTAGCTGTCACGGCTAGAACACAAACGGCTCCATTGTGGAAAATCAAGTCACGTTGAGCAGTGCCTTTTCCTTCTGGTAGTTCCACCTGATCTTGCACCAGTTTAAAGATAGGACCTTGATAGATTTCTTTTCGACTAAGCGTTTTTTCTTCAAATTCCATAATCAACTCCTACTGGTTCTTCGGATGATGAGGCAAGCGTATTGCGTACTCATCTTTGTTTACTTGTCGTCCACGACCAATCGCAATGGCATCAGCAGGAACATTCTTAGTAATGGTTGAACCAGCACCAACGAGAGAATTATCCCCAAGTTCTACAGGGGCGATGATGGTTGAGTTTGATCCAACAAAGACATTGTTGCCAATGATAGTCTTGTGCTTGTTTTTCCCGTCATAGTTTACTGTAATCGTACCTGCGCCAAAGTTAACATGGCTACCCACTTCACAGTTTCCGATATAGGTCAAATGACCAGCCTTGGTATTTTCACCGATAGAAGATCCTTTTACTTCTACGAAGTTTCCAATATGAACTTGGGAAGCTAGGCTTGAACCTGGACGAATGTGGGCATAAGGACCGACAGTCACGCCGTCCGCCACACTACTTTCCTCAATCATAGAATTCGTAATCACAGCTCCAGCTCCAATAGTACTATCCACAATATAAGTTCCAGTTGTTAAAACAGTCTCTGCCCCAATCTTCGTTTGACCCTTCAAGGTAACGTTGGCTTCGATTTGGACTTCAGGAGCAATCTCAACATCAACGTCAATATAAGTCGCTTCTGGATTGACAAAGCTGACACCATTCACCATGTGAGCGTGATTGATACGGCGACGCATCACTGCTTCCGCAGTCGCAAGAGCTACACGGTCATTTACCCCAAGACTTTCATCAAAGTCTTTCAGAGTATAGGCACCAACCTTCTCACCAGCTTCACGGAAAATCCCAATCACATCGGTAATATAGTATTCTCCTTGGGCATTGTTGGTGTTGATATTTTTAAGGGCTTCAAAAAGACGTTGGTTATCAAAAACGTAAGTTCCTGTATTGATTTCCTTGATTTGCTTCTCAAAGTCTGTGGCATCTTTCTGCTCAACAATGCGAAGAACTTCAGCGTTATCGTTACGAACGATACGACCATATCCAAAAGGATTTGCCGCTTCAGCCGTTAAAATAGTCGCTACATTTTTGTGATTGATATGGAAATCTAAGAGATTTTTCAAGCTTTCACCTGTAATTAGAGGTGTATCCCCAGCGATAACCAAGGTGTGACCAGAGCAATTCTGGAGGATTGGCTCTGCCATCATGACGGCATGACCAGTTCCTAACTGTTCTGACTGGGTAACAAAGTCTGTCTGTCCAGCCAAGACTTGCTCAACTAGCTCAGCCTTGTGTCCCACTACAGTAACTGTCTTTTCAGGCTGAATAGCACCAACACTACGAAAAACGTGTTCCAACATTGAAATTCCTGCTACTTTATGAAGTACTTTTGGAAGATCTGATTTCATGCGAGTACCTTTACCCGCTGCTAAAATAATGGCATAATTTGACATACTATTCTCTTTTCTCTAGAAATTCCCTTATATTATACCATAATTTAAGTTGTGAGGAGTAATCAAATAGGAAAAAGCAGTAAGACATCCTGCTATCCCTCGTTTCTCAAGTGTTTTCTTTGATTTTTTTTAGATTTTACGATAAACTAAATAGGTATGAGAAAACAGATTCATCCTGCTATTATTTTTAGTTTATTTGGAATTTTTATAGCAATTTTACTCCTCAACAAACCAAGTTTTGAGGACCATCCTATCAAAACTAAGCCAAATACTCTTCAAGTTGAAACACAAGCCTTGCATAATCTTGACAAACCCATTATCGACGTCTCTGGTTGGCAAAGACCTGAGGAGATCAACTACGATACCTTATCTCAAAACATTTCTGGTGTTATCGTTCGCGTGCACAATGGGGCTCAGCATACTGAAACAAATAATGCTGCCTTTATCAATGGTGTAGATAAAGCCTATCAAAATCACATAGCAGAATTTCAAAAACGCAATGTCCCTGTGGGTGTTTATGCTTACGTAGCTGGAAAAAGTAAAGAAGATATGGAAAAGGCTGCTGAAGTCTTCTATAATGCTGCTTCTCCCTACAATCCTAGCTACTACTGGTTGGACGTTGAAGAAAAAACAATGTCCGATATGAATGAAGGTGTTGAAGCCTTTCGTGCTAAACTGGAATCTTTAGGTGCTAAAAACATCGGCATCTACATTGGGGTTTACTTTATGCAAGAACATAGTATCAATACAGATAAGTTCACTGCTATTTGGATTCCTTCCTATGGAACTGACTCTGGTTATTTTGAAACTAAGCCAAATACTGATCTGGACTACGATCTCCACCAGTACACATCTAAAGGAAGAATTGCTGGATTTGAACATCATTTGGACATCAATTTGATTTCTACAGCTAAAGAGAAGGAAGAAACCTTCAGAAAGCTATTTTTAAGACCATAAAACAAGTGAAAATAACAAACTTTTTCACTTGTTTTTTCATTTTCTCCCCGTCTGTGTTATAATTGATAGCAAAGAGAAGAATTTTATGAAATTGAGGATTTTATTATGTTTTCATGGATTGCACGAGTTATTAAAGGAATAGTCATCGCCTTAGGATTTATCTTGCCAGGTATTTCTGGAGGAGTTCTGGCTGCAATATTAGGGATCTACGAGCGAATGATCGGCTTTCTAGCTCATCCTTTTAAGGATTTTAAATCAAATGTCCTTTACTTTATCCCAGTAGCTATCGGGATGCTACTAGGTATTGGGCTATTTTCGTATCCAATCGAGTATTTGCTAGAAAATTACCAAGTCTATGTTTTATGGAGTTTTGCTGGAGCTATCATTGGTACAGTTCCTAGCCTCCTTAAAGAATCTACTCGGGAGTCTGATCGTGATAAGACTGACCTAGTTTGGTTCTGGGCTACCTTTATCCTTTCAGGTGTCGGGCTCTATGCGCTAAACTTTGTTGTTGGTTCACTCAGTGCCAGTTTCGCTAGTTTCATCTTAGCGGGTGCTCTTTTAGCTCTGGGTGTCTTGGTTCCTGGTTTAAGTCCGTCAAATCTCCTCTTGATTTTGGGACTGTACGCTCCTATGTTGACTGGTTTTAAAACCTTTGATTTATTTGGCACCTTCCTTCCTATCGGCATTGGTGCAGGAGCAACCCTCATTATTTTTTCAAAATTGATGGATTATGCCTTGAACAACTACCACTCCCGTGTTTATCACTTTATCATTGGGATTGTGCTGTCGAGCACTCTCTTAATTTTGATTCCAAATGCTGGAAATGCTGAAAGTATCCTATACACTGGACTTTCCATTGTGAGCTATGTTCTCGTTGCCTTCTTCTTTGCGCTTGGTATCTGGCTTGGTATCTGGATGAGTCAGTTGGAGGATAAGTATAAATAATGGCAAAGAAAGTCAAGAATAAAAAAACCTTGGTCGAACAAATCTTGACCAAGGCAGGGATTGAGCACACAGGGATTCAAGTCAATGCGCTTGAGGGAGAACTTCCTTCAGAATATGATCGAACACATATCTTTAAAACCTTGGCTCT
>CALHBZ010000218.1 GCA_937930605.1 Streptococcus oralis | reverse complement strand
TCACCATCAGCAACCCAGGCCATTCCTCCTTGAAAAATAGGATAATCAATGTTCAATAATTCTGTAATACGTGTTTTCATAGTGCCTCCATCATTCCTTGCTTACGTAATAGTTCGATGAGTTTATCATTTGAGTTTCAAACTATTACCTAAACAAGAGGGAGTGGGTTTCCCCTACTCCTTCTAGTAATATGTTAATTATTTTGTTTGTTCTTCAACGTAGGCAACCAAGTCACCGACTGTTTTCAGGTTATCTTCTGCTTCAATTTGAATATCAAAAGCATCTTCGATTTCAGAGATTACTTGGAACAAGTCCAATGAATCTGCATCCAAATCATCAAAAGTAGATTCAAGTGTTACTTCTGATGCATCTTTCCCAAGTTCTTCAACGATAATTTCTTGTACTTTTTCAAATACTGCCATGATAGGACTCCTTTAAAATATAAAAAATTTATAACTATGTGTTTACCACATGATTACCTAGATTGTAAGAATGAGTGTGCCCCATGTCAAACCTCCACCGAAGCCTGATAGGAGAATCGTCTGGCTACCATCTAAACGAATCATGCCATTCTCCACACACTCTGAAAGCAAAATCGGGATACTTGCTGCACTGGTATTTCCATACTCCATCATATTGGCAGGAAGCTTGTTTCGGTCTACACCGATTTTCTTAGCCATCTTATCCAAAATGCGGATATTTGCCTGATGAAGCAAGAGATAATCCAATTCCGATGCTGCGATTGGACCATTTTCAATGGTCTCTTTGATTGATTTAGCAACATCTCGATTTGCAAAATCAAAAACTGCTCGTCCATCCATCTTCAGAAAAGCAGGGACTGCTTCTTGATCCGAGAAGGGCGAAGTCAAAGCCGTTTGACCATAGGTCAAACACTCGCTCCGAGAACCATCCGTATAGAGACTTTCCACGAGGAAGTGCCGTGTTTCACTCGCTTCCAAGAGAACCCCACCTGCACCATCTCCAAAGAGAACAGCTGTCGAACGATCCGACCAGTCAACCGCCTTGGATAAGGTCTCAGCCCCGATCACAATCCCTTTCTTGAACTGTCCAGAGCTTAAAAACTTTTCAGCAGTTGAGAGAGCGAATACAAAGCCACTGCAAGCTGCTGTCAAATCAAAGGCGAAAGCTCTATTAGCTCCGATATTGGCCTGAACCCGAGCTGCCGTAGAAGGCATCATCGAATCTGGAGTAATCGTCGCTACAATGATAAAATCAATCTGCTCAGCCTCTATGCTCCCTTTAGCCAGCAAGTTCTTGGCAACTTCTGTCGCCAAGTCACTTGTGGACTCCGTTTTTGAGATATGTCTCTGTTTAATTCCTGTCCGACTTGAAATCCACTCATCGCTTGTATCCATTATTTGGGCTAAGTCATGATTAGTGACCACTTGCTCTGGAACATAATGAGCAACCTGGCTTATTTTTGCAAAAGCCATTATTTCAAATCCTCCAAAAATTGATAAAGGTTCCTTAAGCCTCTGTCCATGACTTCTTTTTCCTCGGGACTCATGCCATCAATAATTTTTTCGACCATGGCCTTGTGGAAACGTTTATGAAGGCGGTGAACTAGACGACCTTTCTTTGTCAAATGCAGATAAACCACACGACGATCTTGGTCTGAACGAACACGCTCAACATAACCCTTTCTTTCTAGGTTATTCAAGCTCGTCGTAACTGTCCCTAAGGTTACCATCAGTTCTTTGGAAACTTTGCTAGGTGTTGCCTCAGGAAACTTACCAATCACATCAATCGTGTGCATTTCTTTGATGGAGATGTCTTTGAAGCGACTACCTCTCAAGCTAACCTCCTCGATCACAAGGACATTATTAAAAATGGATGTTAAATAATCATTGACTTGTTGGTAATCCAATTCTCATCCCTCCTCTTTAGAAAAAACTTTCATTATCAAAACATTTGATAAAAGAAGTATAACAAACTTCAAAAAATTGTGCAAGTATTTTTTTATTTTCCTGAAAATTTTGGTCTTCTTCTTTCAGAATGGGCTCGAACTCCTTCTTTAAAATCTTCAGTTAAAGATAAAGATTCTTGTAGTTTCAATTCCAAATCGGCATAATTCTGCCAATCCTTAAATTGACTTTCCCAAACTAGCTTCTTAATAGCTGCATAGGAGTTAGCTGAGCCTCGTCTTAATTTCTTCAGAACTTGTTCTCTTGTTTTTTCTAATTTATCAGCTTCACAAACACGGTATACCACGCCCCATTCTAGCGCTTTTTCCGCAGTCAAGGCTTCTCCTGTCATGGCAAGTTGTGCTGCTCGTGTTACCCCGATACTACGACTCAAGAGATGAATTCCACCAGCGTCTGGCGCCAATCCAACTCCAACAAAGGCTTGAATGAATTTTGCCTTATCAGTCGCCAAACAAAAATCAACGGCTACTGCCATATTTGCCGCAGCACCAGCAACTGCTCCATCTACCTCCATCAAAACGGGTTTAGGAATTTGCTTGATTTTAAAAGAAATTGTATTGACTAATTCTGCAATCTTATTCAAAGAAGGGATATCATCCTCATCCACTGCTCGTTTCATCTCAACCAAGTCTCCCCCAACTGAAAAGACCTTCCCATTAGCGTTTATCAAGATAAACTGAACAGCTTGATCCTGCTCTGCTAGGATCAAAGCTTCTAAAATCTCCTCACACATTGGGATATGGAAACCATTTGCCACTTCAGGACGATTCAAAGTAATGATAGCAAGATCATCTACAATCTGATATAAGATATGATTCATAGCTTCTCCTTTTCTTTTATAAGGCGATGAAATTATTTTATTTTCAAAGTATATCTTTTTTTGGATAAAGAGGCAAGAAAAAACTAAAGGAAAGTGTCTCAGCTGATTATTTTACCATCGTTTATGAATGTGAGTGAAAGTTGACTACTTATTTTTAAACTGTTGTATCTTTTCAGATTAAATTAACATTTACTTCTATTACAATAGGAAGATATTTTCTTCATTGAAAAATGCCCCTCTTTCTGCTATAATCGTATAAAATACTTACTTGAGGAGTCCTTATGAAGGTTGTAAAATTTGGTGGAAGCTCTCTTGCCTCTGCTGGTCAGTTAGAAAAAGTTTTAAACATCGTCAAAAGTGATAAAGAACGCCGTTTTGTAGTCGTTTCCGCACCGGGTAAACGCAATGCTGAGGATACCAAGGTAACTGATGCCTTGATTAAATACTATCGTGACTATGTAGCGGGAAATGATATCAGCGTTAGTCAAAGCTGGATTATCGACCGCTATGCGGCTATGGTGAGCGAACTAGCCTTAAAACCAACTGTTTTAGAAAAAATTTCTAAAAGTATCCGTGCCTTAGCGACTCTTCCTATTGAAGAAAATGACTTTCTCTATGACACCTTCCTAGCGGCTGGAGAAAACAATAACGCCAAACTCATTGCAGCCTACTTTAACCAAAACGGTATCGATGCACGCTATGTTCACCCAAGAGAAGCTGGAATTGTTGTCACAAGTGAACCAGGAAACGCACGTATCATTCCATCTAGTTATGACAAGATTGAAGGCTTGGCTGATAGCAACGAAGTCCTTGTCATTCCTGGTTTCTTTGGGGTTACCAAGGAAAATCAAATCTGTACCTTCTCACGAGGAGGATCAGACATTACGGGTTCTATCATTGCTGCAGGTGTCAAGGCTGACCTCTATGAAAACTTTACCGACGTGGATGGGATTTTTGCCGCCCACCCTGGTATCATTCACCAACCCCACTCTATCCCAGAGTTGACCTACCGCGAAATGCGTGAGTTGGCCTATGCAGGATTCTCAGTCCTTCATGACGAAGCCCTTCTTCCTGCCTACCGCGGAAAAATCCCTCTTGTCATCAAAAATACCAACAACCCAGACCACCCAGGGACACGCATTGTTTTAGAACACAGTAGTGATAAATTCCCAGTAGTAGGAATTGCGGGTGACTCAGGATTCGTCAGCATCAACATGTCAAAATACCTCATGAACCGAGAAGTTGGGTTTGGTCGCAAGGTTCTACAAATCCTTGAGGATCTCAATATCGGTTGGGAACACATGCCTACAGGTATCGACGATCTTTCAATCATCCTCCGCTCCCGTGAATTGACTCCTATAAAAGAAGAAGAAATTCTACGTCAACTCGTTCAAAAGGCTGAAGTGGACCATGCTGAAATCGAACATGACCTTTCCATCATTATGATTGTCGGCGAAAAGATGAAGAGCCATATCGGGGTAACTGCTACTGCAACACGTGCTTTGTCTGAGAATAAAATCAACATCCAGATGATGTCCCAAGGTTCAAGTGAAGTTTCCATCATGTTTGTTGTCAATAAAGAGCAAGAGAAGGCCGCTATTAAAGCTCTCTACAATGCCTTTTTTGGAGAAAGTAAGGAAGACTAATCATGGCCCAATCTCTCAATAAAGTCATTGACCTCCAAACCACTGGAACATCTTACCTCTCTATCTCTGGAAAAGTTGGAAAATTTCTAGTTGGGGATCAAGCCTTAGAGTTTTATCCTGATGTCAATGTCGAACAATATATCCAGATCCCCTGGTCTAGCATTCAGCAAATCGGAGCCAACGTAAGTGGTCGCAAGATTAGCCGTCACTTTGAAGTCTTCACTGATCAAGGAAAATTCCTCTTTGCTTCAAAAGACTCTGGAGCTATCCTCAAAATCGCTCGGGAAAAACTTGGCAATGACAAAGTTGTGAAACTTCCGACTCTACTCCAGACCATTGGACAAAAACTTAAAAATCTATTTGCAAAAAAGTAGAAACTTTAGTATAATCATAGCAACGGATAAGTAAGTTATCTCCTTCTTTCAGAAAGTCTGCGGGTGCTGCGAGCAGATAGAGGGGATAGGTGAAATTCTACCGTTAGTAACAATTACATACACAATCAAGTGCACACCTGTGAAGTTGGATGGAACCGTGGCCCTGCCACTCCAACGCTTTGTCAGGTGTGCTTTTTTCATAAAGGAGTTCTTATGTTAGATATTAAACGTATTCGCACAGATTTTGATGCTGTCGCTGAAAAATTGGCTACACGTGGTGTAGATGCTGCTGTCTTAAACGAGATGAAAGAAATCGACGCTAAACGTCGTGACATCTTGGTCAAGGTTGAAACGCTCAAGGCAGAACGTAACACTGTTTCTGCTGAGATTGCCCAAGCCAAACGCAACAAGGAAAATGCAGATGACAAGATTGCTGCTATGCAAACCCTATCTGCTGAGGTCAAAGCCTTGGATGCTGAATTGGCGGAAATCGATGCTAAGTTGACAGAATTTACCACTACTCTTCCAAACATCCCAGCTGACAGCGTTCCTGTCGGAGCTGATGAAGACGATAATGTGGAAGTTCGTCGTTGGGGAACTCCGCGCGAATTTGACTTTGAGCCAAAAGCTCACTGGGATCTGGGTGAAGACCTCGGTATCCTTGACTGGGAACGCGGTGGTAAGGTAACAGGCGCTCGTTTCCTCTTCTATAAAGGTCTTGGAGCTCGCCTGGAACGTGCTATCTACAACTTTATGCTAGATGAGCATGGTAAAGAAGGCTACACAGAAGTCATCACACCTTACATAGTTAACCATGATTCTATGTTTGGTACTGGTCAATATCCAAAATTCAAGGAAGACACTTTTGAATTGAAAGACACTAATTATGTCCTTATTCCTACTGCTGAAGTACCTCTAACTAACTACTACCGTGATGAAATACTTGACGGAAAAGACCTGCCAATCTACTTCACTGCTATGAGTCCATCATTCCGTTCTGAGGCTGGTTCTGCTGGTCGTGATACTCGTGGCTTGATCCGTTTGCACCAATTCCACAAGGTTGAAATGGTTAAATTTGCCAAACCAGAAGAATCATACGAAGAATTGGAAAAAATGACATCCAACGCTGAAAACATCCTTCAAAAACTCAACCTTCCTTACCGTGTGGTTGCGCTCTCTACTGGAGATATGGGCTTCTCAGCTGCTAAAACCTACGACTTGGAAGTTTGGATCCCAGCCCAAAATACCTATCGTGAAATCTCAAGCTGTTCAAATACAGAAGATTTCCAAGCTCGTCGTGCCCAAATCCGTTACCGCGATGAAGCCGATGGTAAAGTTAAACTTCTTCATACCTTGAACGGTTCTGGACTTGCAGTTGGACGTACAGTGGCTGCAATTCTTGAAAACTATCAAAATGAAGATGGTTCTGTGACCATTCCAGAAGTACTTCGTCCTTACATGGGTGGAGCTGAAGTTATCAAACCATAAAAAACAAGGCCTAGCTAAATAATAGCTAGACCTTTTTTCGTAACCAAATCAGATAAGCACCCAATACGAAGAATAAAATAGTGAGGCAAATAACAGTTTCAGCCAACACCAGATAATCCAGAAATGGAAGTTTCAAAATTCCCTGAGCCATCTTGAG
>CALHBZ010000217.1 GCA_937930605.1 Streptococcus oralis | reverse complement strand
TAAGCTGGTGTTGGTACTTGTTCTAGCTTCATTAGTCCACCATTTGTGGATTTTCAACCACAACCCAAGGCAAGCCATACTCATTCAAAGCTTCCATGAATGGATCTGGATCCAATTCTTCAAGGTTGTAAACTCCAGGTTGTTTCCAAGTACCGTTCATAACTAATTTGGTCCCAATCATAGCTGGAACGCCTGTAGTGTAAGAAATAGCTTGTGAACCAACCTCTGCGTAGCATTCCTGATGGTCGCAAACATTGTAGATGTAGATGGTCTTCTCGACGCCATCTTTGACACCTGTAAAGATACATCCGATATTGGTTTTACCAACAGTGCGTGGACCAAGGCTTGCGGGATCTGGAAGCAAGGCTTTCAAGAATTGGATTGGCACAATTTCTTGGCCGTTAAAGTTAATAGCATCCGTACGAAGGAGACCAACGTTTTCTAAGCATTTCATGTGCGTGAGATAAGATTGACCAAAGGTCATAAAGAAACGAATCCGTTTGACGCCTGGAATGTTCTTCGCCAATGATTCGATTTCTTCATGGTGAAGGAGATACATGTCTTTTTGACCAACCTGAGGGAAATCGTACTCACGCTTGATAGACATAGCTTCGACTTCGACCCATTTTCCATCTTCCCAGTAAGAACCTGGCGCAGAAACCTCGCGGAGATTGATTTCTGGGTTAAAGTTTGTCGCAAATGGATAACCGTGGTCCCCACCATTACAGTCTAAAATGTCGATATAGTGGATTTCGTCAAAGTAGTGTTTGAGAGCATAAGCTGAAAAGACACTAGTCACACCGGGGTCAAAACCAGAACCAAGAAGTGCAGTCAATCCAGCTTCTTTGAATTTATCCTGATAAGCCCATTGCCATGAGTAATCAAAGTAGGCTGTAAACCCAAGTTCCTTGCAGCGTTTTTCGTAGATTGCACGCCACTCAGGATCTTCTGTATCCTCAGCCTCGTAGTTAGCTGTGTCGATATAGTGCACACCTGTTGCCAAACAAGCATCCATAATGGTCAAGTCTTGGTATGGTAAAGCTACGTTCAAAACGGCTTCCGGTTTGTAGCTTTCAATCAAGGCAATCACTTCTTCTACCTTGTCAGCGTCAAGTGCAGCAGTTTCAATCTTTGTACTTGTTTTATCTTCTAATTTAGCCTTCAAGTCATCGCATTTTGACTTGGTACGGCTAGCAATCATAATCTCTGTAAAGGTTTCGCTATCTTGGCAAATCTTTGAAATAGCAACTTGGGCAACGCCCCCACATCCAATAACTAATAAACGACTCATTTTTTTCCTTCCTCTTCTTCTAAAATGTCCTCAACATACTTGGGCAACATAAAGGCTCCTACGTGTAAGTTTGCAGTGTAGTATTCTGTGAAAAGCTGACGTTTTTTCCAGCCTTCCTTGTCAAAATCTTTGACAGGGTGGTATTTTTTCGATGCAAATCCAAACAACCAATAGCCAGCTGGGCTAGTTGGAATATGTGCCTGATAGACCCGGCTGATTGGAAAGGCTTGATTGACCTTGCGGTGCATGCTTCGGCAAGCTGACTCATCCTCGTCAAAGAAGGGACTCCCATGCTGATAGATCATGATGCCGTCTTCTTTCAAGGCTCTGTAACTGTTTCCGTAAAATTCCTTGGTAAAGAGCCCTTCCGTATGTCCAAATGGATCTGTCGCATCGTTGATGATAATATCGTAATCATCTTCACAGTTTCGCAAAAAGCGTAGCCCATTTTGATAGTAAATGGTAACACGAGGATCATCTAGCCCTGCAGCAAAGTCTGGGAAATACTCACGACAGACCTCAACCAACATTTCATCTGGTTCCACAATATCGATTTGCTCCAGTTCAGGATAGAGGGTTAATACTTGGGCAACACCACCGTCACCACCACCAATAACCAAGACTTTCTTTGGATTCGGATGCACAGCCATGGGAACATGAACGGTCATTTCATTGTAAACAAAATCATCTGCATCTGAAAACAAGACGTGCCCGTTTAAAATCAGTATTTTCCCAAAAGCTGGTGTATCCAAGACTTCGATATCCTGCCATTCACTTTTACCAGCGTAGAGTTGCTTGGCTGTTCTTAGGGATAATTTCACATCTGGAGTATGAACTTCAGAAAACCATAAATCCATCTAGTTCTCCTTTCT
>CALHBZ010000216.1 GCA_937930605.1 Streptococcus oralis | reverse complement strand
ATTTGACAATGTCACCTGTAAAACTTGTCTCAGCGAGTATGACATGAACAGCTGTTTTTTTCTGGATGGCCTGTTCAATTGTGCTAATAAGGGAGTCGTTTTCAGAATAATCTTGTTCATCATGTCCACTGAGAAAGTCTCGTATCTTATCTAAGACTTGCTTGAATGTGTACCTCATAGGCATCTCCCTTCTTATCTATCCACATTATATAAGATTTTCCTAAAAACTACAAGATTTTTACGAATAGACTATAGAAAGCATATCACAAAAAGGAGTTAAAAATGGCAGAATTTACATTTGAAATCGAAGAACACTTACTGACCTTGTCTGAAAATGAAAAAGGATGGACAAAAGAACTAAACCGAGTTAGTTTTAATGGAGCGCCAGCAAAGTTTGATATTCGAACTTGGAGCCCTGATCATACCAAGATGGGAAAAGGAATCACCCTTACAAATGAAGAATTTCAAGTAATGGTGGATGCCTTCAAAGGCAATCAGTAAAAGAGCCACGGGACTATTGTTCCAGGCTCATTTTTTTATCTTGAGAAATAAGCGATGTTTTTCAATCGTTCTAGTAGGGGACGACCAATGAAACTAATGGCAATGATTTTACCAAGATCAGGGAGAATAAAGGGAAGGACACCAACTGCTAGTGCCTTATCAAATGGCATCCCAGCAAGGAAGTGGAGGCTGAGAATCCCTCCGACAAAGACGAGGGAATCGCCTAAGAGGTTGGCTAGGAAAATACGAATATAGCCACTATTTTGATGGATGAGATAGGATGTAAGTCCAGCATAGACAAGGTCGAACCAAAGATAACCTGCACTTGGACCGACTAAAACGTGGAATCCAGCTCCTCCCCCTGCAAATACAGGTAAGCCGATAGCACCCAGTAGGAGATAGAGAGCAACAGATAGGACTGCTTCTCTGGGTCTAAAAACAGTAGCAATTAGACCGATTGCGAAGTTTTGTAGAGTGAAGGGGACAGGACCGATAGGGAGACTGATTTGTGCCAAAACGGCGATGAGAGCAGCACCGATAGCAGGGACAGCGTAGATATGAGCTTTTTTCAAAACTGTTAACCTCTTTCAAAATTATAGTAACTATTATACTAAGTCAGAAGAAAAAGTCAACCTATTTTTTATGATTAGGTAACAAATTTGTAACAGCCGAT
The DNA here is from genome assembly GCA_937930605.1 of Streptococcus oralis. Classification (GTDB taxonomy): domain Bacteria; phylum Bacillota; class Bacilli; order Lactobacillales; family Streptococcaceae; genus Streptococcus; species Streptococcus oralis_CO. Next base: position 1,444 of record CALHBZ010000216.1, on the reverse strand, counting down.
TTTGCATGTAAAAAGAGACCTCTTGAGGTCTCTTTCGATAATTAGCGCATGGTCACAAATTCTTCAGAAGCAGTTGGGTGGATAGCTACTGTAGCATCAAAGTCTGCCTTGGTTGCTCCCATTTTGATGGCAACAGCAAATCCTTGAATCATCTCATCCACTCCGTAACCTAGTCCGTGAAGGCCAACAACTTTTTCATCAGCACCGGCGGTGATGAGTTTGAAGCGAGATTCCTGACGATGGTTTGTTACGGCAGAGTACATAGATGCAAAGCTTGACTTGTAGACTTTAATGTGATCTTGGCCGTATTCTTTGATAGCTTCTTCTTCAGTCAACCCGACAGTTCCGATTGCTGGGTGGGAGAAGACAACGGTAGGGATAGTGGAGTAGTCCATCTTAGCACTTGTTTTCCCATTAAAGAGACGTTCAGATAGGGTACGTCCTGCCTTGATGGCTACTGGAGTTAGTTCCTTCTCACCAGTCACGTCTCCAAGGGCGTAGATGCCATCTACAACTGTATTTTGATACTCATCAACTTGGATAAATCCTCGTTCGTTGAGTGTAACTCCAGCCTTTTCTAACTCCAACCCGTCTACATTTGGACGGCGGCCGGTAGCCCAGATAACTTGGCTTGCAGTGTGACTAGAACCGTCTTCAAAATGAATCGTAATGCCTTGCTCTGATTCTTCTAGTTTGACCGGTACCTTATGGGTGTGCAAAGGTAGACCCGTTTTTTCCATTTCATTGACAAGACCTTCAACGATGTAGCTATCAAAACCACGCAAAGGACGGTCGCGACGAACGAACAAATCAGTTTTTACACCGAGTGCATGAAGAACACCTGCTAGCTCAACCGCGATATAGCCAGCGCCAAGAATAGCAACGGATTTAGGAAGTTGTTCCCAAGCAAAGACATCGTCTGAGCTACCACCGAGTTCAGCTCCAGGAATAGTTGGGATGTTTGGATGAGCGCCAGTCGCAATCACGATATGCTTGGCACGAATCAATTCGCCATTGACGCTGACGGTGTGGGAATCAACAAAATGAGCACGACCCTCAATCAAATCAATCCCGTTACGCTTGAAACTTCCATCATAAGATGAGCGAGCGCGATCAATGTAGGCTTCACGGTTTTGACGAAGCTTGGCGAAATCAAATTGAACATCTGAACTCGTAAACCCGTAGTCAGGGCCGTAGTGGTGGAAGCTTTCAGCGATTTGGGTTCCATACCACATGATTTTCTTAGGAACACAGCCAAGGTTTACACAAGTTCCACCTAATTTTTTCTCTTCGATAACAGCTGCTTTAGCTCCGTGTTCACCAGCTCGGTTCATAGTGGCAATTCCACCACTCCCTCCCCCGATGGCGATGATATCGTATTCTCTCATGGAAAACTCCTTATAGTTTTGATAGTCATATTCTATCGTTTTTACTTTTTGAATGC
>CALHBZ010000215.1 GCA_937930605.1 Streptococcus oralis | reverse complement strand
ATAGCAGGGCTTAACTTCAATATCCAGATGATATATTTATCTAAAAAAGGTAGAGAAAAAGGTAGAGTTTGGACTGAAATATAGTGAAATGTATTGAAATTGAAAAAAGAAAAAACGCTTGAAATCAGCGTTTTTATTATGTATTGATTCGTATTGAATGCTTACTTAACTTCTGTAAAAACCAAATAAGGTAAACTTTTGATATTCTGGTTCGATTTTATCTTATTTTTAATGAAAGTTTACCTTATTTAAATGAAAGTGATTGAACTTAATTGAAATTTGAATTTTTAGAAACTTATGAAAACGTTGATTTTAAAGCATTTTGAAATTGGATAAAATAAGTGGTGCCCCAACCAGGTCTTAAGAAAGCTCGTAAAGCATCACAATTATCAAAACGTTAATCAACACGCTTATATCAACGTTTACAGACATTTAAGAAATTTCTCTTGGATGTCTTTTTTTGTCTAGCTAAATTTTACAAATTGGGCAATTTAGGTTACTCAATAATATAAAAAAGATAAAAATTTAAAGTTCGAATTTTAATTTTAAAAAAAGTAATTATTATTGAATATCTGTTCAAACATTTTTTCTTTTCTAAGGTTAATATAAGTATATATACTTTAAAAAAGGAAGTCAAACATCTTGCTCATAGATTTTTGCATTTTTAAAAAATACATTTTGTCATATAATAATGTGGAAAATTGACGGATTCCTTAAATAATCATATAATATGAATATGTAAACCCTTACATACTATTCTACTTATACTTGATAAAATGCAAGTTCTTGAGGATCTATAAATATATAGACACTCTTCTATTTATAAAGTGAAATAAAGAATCACGGAGAAAGTTTATGGATATTAAAGAGACATTCAACCAGCTAGACAATACAAAATTTAATGATTTCAATAATCGCCTTGAAGGTTTTGAGAAACTTTTTAAAGACAAATATTATTTTACCCATCCCGAAGATTTTAGCTCAATCTTTAGCATTTTGGTAAAGTATGGAAAAAGTACAAGTAAATATATTTTATCGAAAGGAGAGATATATGAGTGAAATAGTTATTAATGCTCAGAATTTATCTAAAAATTTTTATAATTTTGATTCAAGACTCCCATTTATCAAGAGATTTTTGAAACGTAATCAAATAACGATTCGAGCTGTTCAAGATATTAGTTTTACGATTAAGAGAGGGAGTATAGTTGGCTTTATTGGGAGTAATGGAGCTGGTAAATCCACAACGATTAAAATGTTGACTGGGACTCTTTATCCTAGTTCCGGAAAATTAGAAGTGAATGGAGAAATTCCATTTAAAAGAAGTATAAATTTTAGAAAAAAAATTTCAATAGTAGTAGGAAATAAATTACAGTTATTTCAAGATGTTTCGGCTATGGATTATTTTCAATTGATTGGTACTTTATATGAGGTAGAACCGGCGATTTTACAAGAACGAATTCAGGAATTAAGCAATTTGTTGAATGTAAAAGATCAGCTTTACCAGCAGGTCCGGACCCTCTCTCTTGGACAAAAAATGAAAATGGAGTTTATCGCGGCATCTTTAACAAGTCCGGAAATATTATTTTTAGACGAGCCTACTATAGGGTTAGATATACAGTCTAAAAAAGATATCAGAACATTTTTAAAGAAAATGAATGAAGAATGTCATACTACTATTATTTTAACGAGTCATGATATGGATGATATTTCGTCTGTTTGTGACGAATTAATCGTCATTGACAAAGGAAAAATTATTTTGCAGGAGTCAATGGATGTTATTTTATCTAAATTTTCTGATTTTAAATATTTAAAGATAAAAATGACATTAGATTTGGTACCAGAGTTATGCTCTGTTAAAGGAGTAGTAGTCATTTCTCAAACAAAATCGGAATGTATACTAAAAATACCTAGAGATTTTGTCTTTGAGACATTAGAATCAATCAATAAGCTTGTAGATATAGAAGATTTTGAAATATCAAATCTTTCTTTAGAAGAAATTATTTTACAAAACTATTTTACAAAAAAGGAGCACAATTGAAAAAAGAAATGTCTATTATTCTGATATCATTTCGATCTATTTTGAACTATAAATCAAGTGTACTATTGTTAATGTTACAGGCAAGTATACAAATTATGATATCAGTATTTTTATGGACGTATATATATCAGAGTAACCAGATAAATATAGCAGGATATGATTTTACCTCAATGGTTCAATACTATTTGGGGACTATAATTTTTTCATATTTTGTTTTTTATCCAGTTGATTGGGAAATCAATGACGATGTTCATTCAGGAAATTTTTTTAGCATATTAATAAAACCTGTTACTTTTTATAAGTATTATTTTTGTAAAATGCTTGGAGATAGGCTTGCTCATTTATTATTTATCATCATTCCTGTCATTTTATTCTCCAGTGTTTATTACAAGAATGAGTTATTAACCATTGAAATTCTTATTTTAGGAAGTATTGCAATTATTCTATCTATGGTTCTATGGTTTTTAATATCATGTTGTGTAGGTATGCTTTCTTTTTGGTTAGAAAATATATTTTTTGTCCTTACTGTTAAAGAAATAGTAATTCAGTTTTTATCAGGAATATTACTGCCTTTAAGTTTTTTTTCAAATAATTTTCGTCTGTTTTTAGATGTATTACCTTTTAAATACTTAGTATATGAACCGCTTCAGATGTTTAGTAATGATACATATAAATTAATAGACTATTTGAGAATTATTTGTATTCAATTGATTTGGTGCATCATTTTTTATATTATATCAAGATTCATATTGAGAAAAGGAGTGGAGCACTTCTCAAATGTGGGAGGATAAAATGTTTAGAATAAAAGTAATTTTTAGGCTACTTCATTTTGGTTTTAAATCTGATATGAATTTTCATTTTGACTTCTTTTGTGGTCTATTTTCGTCGATACTGTGGATTGGTTTACCTATTGTATTTTTTAGATTGATTTTCTTAAACATAGACTCTTTTAATGGTTGGGACTATTATCAAATTTTATTTTTGGTAGGTTCCTACACTATTGTAGATGGAGTTATGATGGGATTGTTAATTAGAAGTATGGGAATTTTAGAATCAGATATTTTGAGTGGTAACTTGGATCAAATTTTATTGAGGCCGTTTGATACTCAGTTGTTCTATATTTTTAGATCATTTAATTTAGTTCAATTCGTGAATACTTTTTTTGGTCTTGCGATCATTTTTATAAGTTATGGAAATTTAAATGTACATTTAAATTCATTAAAAATATTATTTTATATCCTTTCTTTAATGTGTGGTTGTATTATATATTATTCAATTTGGTTTCTAATAACGATTAGTTCATTTTGGTTCCCAACTAAATTTTCAAAAGTAGATGTATTTTTGAATTATATTGGAATTTCTAAGTATCCATATAATATTTTTACAGGTATTAACAGATTGATCACTATGTTATTTGTTCCCAATTTATTAATTGCCAATCCTGCAGTATTAATATTTTTAGGGAAAGATACATTGAACCTATTTTTCTATCAAATAGTTTTTACAGTTTTTTTGATTATTATCAGTCGTACAATTTTTAGAAAAGGATTGAAAAAATATGAAAGTGCAGGAAGATAAACAATGTTGTTCAGTTATATGTTTGACTAAAGGAAGTGATTCGCTGTACTTTGTTTTGTGGTCATTAAAACATCAGATAATTATAAACTATAATTTAAAGAATAGTATTATTAACTTATAGGTGCTAAGAAAAAATTTAAAGAAATTCCCTCATTCAATCAAACTTATTCATATTTTTTAAAATAAGAAAATAGTTGGATTTTGATGATGGTTGATATAAAGCTAAACTGAAAGTACCTGAAATCCAACTGTGTCAAACCAGGTCATACGATCTGTGAGAAAAAGAACACATAACAAAAAGAGGAGCTTCACAATAAAGTTCCTCTTCTTTTATATATCCGAATCATTATTCTTATTTCAAAAAAGGTAGTGAAAAAGGTAGTGATTCGGTTGATTTATATTGCAATGTAGTGAAATTTAGAATTTCAAGAATCGCTTAAAATCAAGGTTTCTAACATCTATTGACGTGTAGTGAACCCCTATTTCACCTCTGTAAAGGTTAAATATTTTCTATTTTAGCTGTTAGAAACGTTGGTATATCAACGTTTTTTGAATGCTACTTAGTAAAAAGTAGAGTGAATGGTAGAGTAGTTATTGCGTTAGTTCAACAATCTTATCAAGATAAATACCAACAGCTTCTAACTTTCGTTGCGGCGCTAATTCAGCGTAAGTATCCATTGTGGTTGAAATTGATTTATGTCCCATTCTAACTTGGAGTTCTTTCCAATTTGTGCCAGCATTAAGCAACATTGAAGCATGAGTGTGTCGGAACAAATGGAAACCATAATCTGGTAATTCTAGACCTGCTAATCTTTTCTTGAGAGTTGTTCGCTCGTTTCTATCACACATATAGTTTCCGTATATTGTTGGGAAAATTAATTTTGTTTCAGGTCTATTGTGTAATTTAAGATACTCATTCATTTCATTGTGAAAATCTCGAAGGTCTTCAATCATCGATAAAGGAACTGGGATAGAGCGATTACCTGCATCAGTTTTTGGTGTTACTTTACAGATGACTTTCCCTTTGGTTCCTGTCTTTTTGTTAGCGGTTTTCCAAAGTAATGTTTTGTTGACACTAATAGAGGATTCTTCAAAGTTCAAATCATCAATTGTCAATGCCAATAACTCATTTATACGCAAGGCTGAAGCTAAGAGTGTATTACAAATCAACTTAAAACGTCGATTGGCTCTACTGCTATCTAAACTTTCAAGATAATTAAGCCACCTAGCAAGACTATCATCATGTAAAACCATGATACGTTGCTTATTAGACTTTGGCTTTGGGGGAATCTTGATAGTGTTGACAGGATTAGCAGTCAGACCGTAGTTAGTAATACCATAGTCAAAAATATCTTTCAACTTATGAATAACAGCACCGAAATCTTTTGCACATCCTTTATTTGCACGCTTCACACCAGATTCAACTGATTTTTTTGATTTCTTTGCTAGGTCATTTAACCATAACTGAATATCGACAGATTCAACTTTATCTGGTTTGTAATCTCCAAATTTAGGGATAATATAATTATCTAGGTAGCCCCTTACCCTATTTAATGTGTTATGTGAACTAACCCAAGTTTGATAAGCTTGGAACCAAGCTTCAGCCAAATCTTCCAGCGTATTAATAGACACATTCTCTTTTCGAGTAAATCCATTTCTTTCAAATTCTAAGCGAGCTTGAATAACTTCTCTATCAAGTTGCTTAAGTGTTTTTGCAGTAATAGTTGTTGTGATCTGTTTGCCGGTTTTAACATCTTTACCAAGAAATGCTCCTTTCAGCGTATATGAAATGGATTTATCTTTTTTGATTTTTTTAATGACCTTTTTACCATTATGGATAATTGTTTCAGTTTCCATGTTTGCCTTTCTTCAGGGATATTGAAGTAGGCTAAAATAGTTACCACTCTTTCTTTTAGATAAAACTATTTTAGCACAAATTTTCAATATTAGGATTGTAAGAAGTTAATAACATCATCTAGTAAATAGAAGACAGTTCGTGTGCCCTCAATTGGAGGTTTTAATCTTTTTAGTCCTTTTTGTTCCCAAGCTTTTAGTGTGTTTGGAGAGATATTTAGCTGTCTCAGCAATTCGCGTTGCTGAATTATTTCTAGCGGTTTGCTCTGCTCTTTGATTTGAATGAGCTTAATAAGTGTTTGTAATAACCGTTCAATTTGTTCTAGCTTTTCGTTATTCATCGTTGCCTTTCTCCTCTATATTGGTAGTCTGTAGCCGATTTGGATTATGCCTTCGTGAGTCCAAATATTTTGCGAAGAAATAGGTGCGTTCGATAATGAGTCCTAATAGATTGGTGTTGTTTGCACGGGCGTACCATACTAACTCTTCAAATTCGGTAAAGTCGTTTTCTTCAATAATGTCAACCACTTCATGAATAAAATCCGAGGTCTTCACTTCCATTAAGAATTTGTCCAAATCAAATCCACAGCCGGTTTCAATATCTTCAATGTTGTAAGGGGTCTTCTCAGGATTCTCTGCATGTGTAAAGTAGTCAAATAAACCTGTTGGAGACATAACTACCTCGACATGTGCTGGACCGTTTAGCTTATCGCTGATGATATTTGATACTTGGGAATAACTTTTTAATGAATCGAAGAAGAATGCACCGTGCTTATGTGATTTTTTGAACTCCCCTGTTTGTCTATTTTCGTCTTTGTCATGCCAAGGACTAAGAATAAAGGGAATGTGAAGTTCTTCCAAGATATTCAAGTAGTCCTCTGGAGCACTCTCCTTGTAAAAGAGAAATGTCCATTTGGTTGAACGTTGTTCTTTTGCCATATGCTTTTACCTCGCTTGTTATTTTCGCTCTATCTATAGGAGAATAAGAGTGCAGTTTTCGGATTTTTTGAATAAAATTTATGATTATTGATTATTGACCTATTGGGGGGTCGTAGTAACCCCAATAGGTCACGGTGGAATAGAACATAATAAAAGGGGGCTGTCTGGCTCTTGCTTAATGCACGCCACAGCCCCCAAAGATTAACGCTTTTTACCAATGAGCCATAATTGATTGCGGACTCGAGTAGGAGATGAGAAATAATAATCGGTATGTTGACTAGCAATTTCCTCTTTTAATTGTGTCTCCATATCCTTGAGAATCTTTTGTCCCTGTTGGTCTCTTGGTACTTTGACGAAGATAGTGACAGAATCAGTCTGAATATCAACAATACATTTACGGACAGCTCGATTAAATCCGTTGTTTACAGGGTTTAATGTTGATACGGTCTGATGTTCAGAATTTGCTACTTTCTGTACTTTTTCACGTTGAAATAAGAAATTTCTAAGAGAAAAGGTATAATAAACAGATTTAACATAGTTCTCAAGTCTATCTGTTTTCCACCGTTTGACAATTTCTATCCCAATCAATAACAAGGATAGGAACAAGCAAATAAGTGCTAGTTCGTAATTTATAGAACTGATTTTATCGGCAATGGTTTTGACAGTCTCCAGATTGAGCAAAGTGATGGTGTTCAACTGAATAGATACACAATTGAAAAGCCAACCGAATAAACACAAGATAGGAGCGATAAGAAGCAAGTTCAGAATGAAATTGAAACTTCTCATGAAGTAGTTTTTAGTGGTCATAAAATACCTCGCTTGGTGTAATAAGTTGGACAGAGTAAGGGTAGAACTTGATAGGGGTGTTCGTTGTCAATAACTTGAATGATACCAGTACCATGTCCTGTTGGAATAACAATTCCCTCTGGGTCTAAGTCAGGAAATAAAAATTGGGTAGTTTTCTGATTGATATTTCCAATTTGCAATAATACGTTTAGTTGTTCTCTTACTGATATGGGAATGGTATTGTGGTCAAAACGTTGGCTAACTAAGAAGAGATGGATTTTCGTTGCTCTCCCTAACAAGGCAATTTGCGAGAGTAAGGAGAAAAAGGCTTCTTTAATGTTTTTATTGACTCCCTCTGATAGTGCTAGCACTTCATCAATTACGATGGTTAGATGAGTAAATTGATGATTAGGATTATCATATAAGATTGCTTGCCTTTTCTGAATGAGAGTAGCACACTGGCTCAATTGTTCATTAACTTGTGAGACAAAATCAGATTTTGAACGGTTTTCGGAAGGGTGGATAACTGCAATTTGATTTTCTCTTGCCCATCTGCTCGGTGTATCAAATTTAGGGTCAATGATAATCAAGTCAGACATATGTTTCAGGACACTCAAGAAGTAAGTGAGAGCATAGGATTTCCCAGAACCAGAATTTCCCGCAACAGCCCAATGGTTGACCTTATCTAAATTGAGTTCAAAGTGCTTCATAATGGGAATTTTTCCTTGTGGTAAGCTGGCTGAAAACTTATCCAAATCAGGAATTACCAAACGTTCTGAAATTCCCTGTTTCCAAGGAAAAAACAAACCACGTTGGATATGTAAATCATCTGTGTCTAGTGGGACAAAGTAGGTAGCATTTTGTTTTAAGAGGGTAAACTGAGGGTAAAGGGAAGCGTTTGCAATCAGGAAAATTTTCTTGTACAAATCATCATCTAGGATGTAGGCACAGGGTAAACGAGGGACAAAAACAAAGCCGTCTTCTTTAATCAGAATATTAAAGGAGTTGGTATAACTGCTTTCCCCCTGCATCAACGCTCCCAGAGCCATATTTAGACTCTGGAGCAGATAAGATTGAAGAAAAGATTGATTCAGCAACTCATGAGACTTTGAAACCATTACCGCACCTCCTTAATACCGTTTGCTTTGAAATATATGTTATATTTCACTTCGCAAGCTTGTAATGTGTCAAATTGTATCATGGATTGAAAAGCTGGAAGCTCAATCGCATCTTCAAATTTCACTTGGAATGGGTCTTGTCCTTCCTGAACAAACCACGCTTTATAGGCTACGATCTCTCCTGTCGGTTTCCCGTTTTCAAACCGTTGTTGTGGCTCAATTTCGGTACTTAGAGAATAAATCGGTTGTTTTGGGCTGATGATTTTGTCAGCTAATGTAGTTGTGTAGCCTCCTTTAGAGGTCTTCATTTTGAATGCCATAGGGCAGTTCCTCCTGTGTAATAGAAAATAATGTGAATGCGACAGACTCGGTTTTCGTCATGAGCTGGACTTGGTTTTTTGTCTTGTTTAACCACCTCCTATATATAGGAGATTCAGAATAGGATTTTCGGATTTTTTGTAGAAAAAAATAAAAAACTAGTAGCAATATTTTGCTACTAGTTAATAGGTTATGACTGGATTTTTTTCAGAACGTATTTACTGGACTCTAAATAGTATTTTTTAGCGGTTTTGTCAGTTCGATTGATTAGAGTGCTAGTTTCTGTAGCAGTGAGCCCATTCTCAAACATGGCTTCAAAGGCGATGCGGTGTTCTTCGTCTAATTCAGTTAATGCCTCAAGATAAAGTTGTTCTTCTACTTGTTTAATTACATAGTCTTCGCCAGAACAAGAATCACTTTGAATAAGTTCTTGAAGTGTCGTTTCACGCCCGTCATTGGATACGATGAAGTCTAAACTAGATACTTGATGGTATCTTATTTTACGTTGATAGTTTGCTTCTTCTTTATCCATGTCATCTAGAATTTTCAGCCAAAACTCTTGTTTATCTGGTTCAAGATTAGCTACTAATTCGGCGTTTGTTGGGTAATGTGTTAGCATATACACCTCTTCTAACAGCCTGTTTTAGGAACAGAAAGAGCGTATATGAGCAAAAATTGATTGCCGATAGGTGCAAAATGGCACACCAAACAGACGGCGAAACAATTCTATGCAAGACATAACCTTTATCGTTATATCATCATATCTGTTTCAATCCGTTCCATTTGGTGGCCACCATTTGGGACTGTATTAAATATTTTCTATAAGATTTCTCTTACACTATTATCATATCTAAAATCAAATGGGATTTTTTATTATGCTCTTTGTTAGAAAGTGGTAAAATATAGATGGGTAGGAGGTAGAGGTCACAATGCTATCTAAAGAAGACAGACTAAAAGTAAAAGAGATTATTGAAGCTAATAAATGGTTTACCTACGATGAAGCTGAATCCGAGTTAAGAAAACATTGGAATCCTGATAACGACAAAGATGGTGATTACTTAACCATGAAACGTAGTCAGATTCAAAAGATACTACGTTCAGATATTATCGGTACTTATTTGGAAATTCATAAACGAAAAAAAGACCAGTCAGATAATGACTGGTTCATGAAAACGATTTATGGCTGGTCTCAGAAAGAACCATTCTATTTGGAAGATATTGACGGCAATGAAAAAGAGTACCATGAAGAATTGCATGTATTCCCAAAATATGACAAAGTCTTTTCGGATTCTGATTTAGAACAAAGTATTATTTTATCATCTTTTGATGAATTATTAGGTGATTTTGATAAAGTAGAAATGAGAGAAGTGTATGAGGAATTAAACGGAGGGTTTGGCAAAGGGAAAACACCTTTTCTAATGACAGAGCCATATCTTTTTGCGCTGAAACATGAAATTGAGAGGCGACAATATCCTACCCAAATTCTCTATTTAGACCCACACTCGCCTAAAGAAATTCTGTCCAGATTATCAGAAAATTCCTCTTATGAAACTTTCAAATTAGAAATCTTTAATTTGATTGATGAATTTATTTATAATGTTGATGATAAAGTATATATACATCAAGCTGCACGAGATGTAGAGAAACAACGCTTTCAGGAAATAGCAAATTTTTTGAAAAAATGGGGGGATATATACTCATTAGAAATTCAAGTTTTAGAAAGAACACTAAAATATGAGGGACTTTTAGAAAAATTCTATAGTCTCCTTGAGATGTTTAATCAACCTTTCGAATATATTATTGATAGTAGTATTATATTAACCAAACTAACTAAAAAGTATTTACCAGAAAATACTGAGGAATTCATTAGTTATGAGTTAATTGAAAAGCTAAAGAAATCTATTTATTCATTTGAAAAATATGAATTAGATAAATTTCGGATTGCATTGGAAAAAGATACAGAGTTTATAAGTAGTTCTGCTACATTTAGACATCGAATTTCTACACGCTTGCATAAAATATTAAAAGATATACAGGCTGATTCTCTATTGATTTCTTCGCTTGATAATGCTGGAATACATGAGTAAAATATAAAAAAAGCAGAGATTTATATACTCTCTGCTTTTAAATAACTTTTATTATAAATGATACTAACGCTCTAGTTTAGAAATAAATCCTCCAATTTCTTTCACGATCTCAGTAACCAAAGCATTTCCCATAAAAAACATTCTCATTTTATCAGAAACGTCAACAATAGATCCGTCTGATAGTTTCTTTTTAGCCGTCCAATTATCTGGAAAATCTTGAAGACGTTCTGCTTCAACTGGAGTTATAAGACGGTATTTACCATTAACTTTAAGAAAATGTGTTGAACGATTAACAGTACCTTCAGAAGTCAACATTGTACGACCAGGTAAGTTTAAATCATCATAAGGGGTCATTCCCCCTTCAGAATAGATATAAGTATGACCGTCGGCAGAAGTACGTTCTATTCGTTTTGGTCCCCTTAGAAATTGGAATTTTTGCAATTTTGCTTTATCTGTAATAAAATATTTCTCTGGTACTTCCTCTTCATCTTGAAGAATTTCACCTAATGTAATTGGTTTTCCATTATAGTTAGGTTCTGTATCTATAGAGTAGTATTTTCCATATCTCATGATACCTGTGTTCCAGACAGTACCTGTAAAATTATCAGATACCTCTACGATATCATCTCCAAGCTCATGAAAAACATGTCTATTTTTAACTGGTATGTTTTTAATTGGAAATTGAGTCGCGAATAAACCTGTTCTAAACAAATAATCATCATATTTATTTTCTTCAGCTACAGATTCATTGTTTTCATATTGTTCATCAACTGATTTAGCAAATTTGGTATCATTACGATAAACGAAGAAGAAGACTCGACGACGTCTTTGACTACGCCCGTAATCAGCTGCGTTTATAACTCTCCATTCAACTGAATATCCCAAATTATTAAAGGCCGTTAACATGATTGCGAAGTCTCTTCCTCGTTGTTTAGAAGGTGCTTTTAACAATCTATCAACATTTTCGAGGATAAGATATTTAGGCTTAATGTTTTCAGTAGCACGAATGATTTCCCAAAAGAGGACTCCTTTTTTTCCTTCAATCCCTTTTTCATTCTTTTTACTTCTAGCAACAGAATAATCTTGGCAAGGAAAACCTCCTACAATCATATCTGCATCCATTTTTGAAAACTGCTCGTCTGTAATATCAGAGATACTAATATTGATATTCTCACTGTCTGGGAAATGATAATCATAAACCTCAAATGCATCTTGAGATTTTCGGGACGGTTCCCACTGATTAGCCCATTTTGTTTTAAATAAATTTCTATCTGCGTTTTCGAGTCCAATTCTGAATCCACCAACGCCTGCAAATAATTCTAGGACTTTCATTTTTTCTCCTATATAATCATGTATTCTTACATTATACTATTTTTTTGTGAATTGATCAAGTTTAAACTTCTAACTGTGATATAATGGTCTTATAAAAATTAAGCGAGGATTTCTATGGCAGAGCATATTTTTTCCAGAGTAGAGGTTGATAATATTTTAAAAGCAATAGTTGGAAAAACTTTAGGACAAGTAGATAAAAATCATATTTTTGATAGAACGATTACTAAACCTAAAATTACAGGTATTGCAGGAGATGTGATTGAACAATCTGTTTTTGATTATCCAGCTGATACTAAATCAGAACCGGATTTATTGATTGATGGTAGACCTGTAGAACTTAAAACTACGGGACTAAAAAGAGTTAGTTCAAGAGATAAATCTGGTCATAAACTAGAGGCGAAAGAACCAATGAGTATTACTGCTGTGTCTCTAAATCAGATTGCTAATCAAAATGATTTTTATAATTCTCAATTGTGGCATAAACTTGAAGAGCTACTTTTAGTTTATTATCTTTATGATTCATCAAGTACAGTACCAGCTAAAGAGTATGCTAACTTCCCTATTCAAGGATATCATTTTTATAAATTTAGTAAAGATGAACAAAAAATTATTGAAAATGACTGGAAAATTGTCCGTGATTTTGTAGCTAATGTCTGGGAAAATAATTTAGATACAGAAGTAGAGTTCCCCAAAATATCTAAATTACGAAATCAACTGGCTTACTTAGATACCGCTCCCAAATATCCTAATAAACCTCGTTTTAGATTAACTAGAGCAGTTGTGACAACGATAGCTAGAAGTTACTTAGGGGTGCATTTTGAACCGCTATTACCTCAAGCAAATTTCTCTAGTTTCCAAGAGTTGGATAAGATACTATCTAACTTAGCAAGAAAATATAAAGGTAAAACTATTTCAGAAATAGCTACTGAATTGCGTATTGATTTACCTTTATCAAAAAATGGTAAAGTTACTAAACAAGCCTCATCAATGATTGTAGCTCGAATGTTTAGTGAAACAGCTTCTAGTTTAGAAGATATAGAGCTTTTCAACAAGTTCAGTATTTGTTATAAGACTATTACACTAACAACGCAAGGAAATAGAACAGAGGATACAAAATTTCTTAAAGTAGATTTCCAAGAATGGACTGATAAAGAAATTAATTTTGAATCTTCATTTATATATTCGTTTTTTGCAGAACAAAAATTCTTATTTGCTATTTTTGAGGAACAAAAATCTAATGATTTATATGAAAACAATGTCTTCCTTGGTTTTAAACGAATTTCATTTGACGATGAATTCTTGACTACTGAGGTACAAAAAACTTGGGAGAGAGTGCGTGAGCTTGTTAATGGAAAGAAACTAATCAATGAAAAGCTTTATAAAAAAGATGGTTCTCCAAAAATAAATAAAACAGGAATCCAGCAAGAAGCTCCTAATTTGCCAAAATCCGAATCTTATGCTTTATTTTTAAGGGGAACGGGTTCAGATTCCACTAAGAAACCCTTGACTATTAATGGTGTAAAGATGTATTATCAAAATTTTTGGCTTAAAGGATGTTATTTAGTGGATTTACTAAGTAATGTAGACTATCTATAAAAGTCACTTCATCTTGTTTATACAAGAACTCTGAAGTCGTTTTAATAAATAATTAAGAGATTTAGAGGTGATGAAAGAGACTATATCAGTATGAAAGTTAAAATAATTTCTCGTGTCATAGATAGTAGTGAGAATGAGTAACGATTACAATTGATTGAAGAAAATTAGGTAAAAATCGATAATTGGAGAAACAAATGACTAGAACAAAACAGGTAAGATTTTATTTCCATAAGGTTGTACATGAAGGAGAACAAATTGATTTGTCAACTGTGTTTGATGAGGTAGCGTTGAGATACAGAGATAACCCTGATAGATATACTTTTCAACTTTCTGACGATAAGTATAAGCTTGAGAGATTAGCTCGTCCTAATGATATGGAACCTTATTATCATCTAGTTGTTGAAGAATTGCGAGATTTTAATTTTCCGAGCAAGACAAGGTTAAATGGTCAATCTCAAGATTTAGGGTTGGAAGAAGATGAGTTCTTAGGAGAGAAAATGTCAGCTCTCTATGATAGTGAGAATGCACTATTTATGCTACAAGTAAATCGAAATTCAATCAGTACGAATAAGTTTGAATTTTTCCTGAGCGCACTTTTGGATAAATTGAACTATAAGTGTGATATCAGATTACCAGTTATCATCCAATCAGACGCAGAAAGAGTTGCTAGAAGTTTCATCGGCTATAAGCATGTTGCAATTAAAATGGGGCAGGATACGAATCCAACAGATAATTTTGATTTGATATCCATCATTCAAAATGCGATATCATCAGATAAAGATTCCAGCTTATTTGATGTTGAGATTTCACTTACTGCTAAAAAAGATAAAAACAAAAATGGAGAATATTTACCTGATAGTATTGTTAGGGAAGTGATGTCCATTGATAGAAATGGTGTAAAAAAACTACATGTCCGGGGACGTAATTATGATGAACGGCTTGAAACTGTTGATTTAATTTCAAATAAGTTAACAGAAGTCATCCATTTCCAATATGATAATAACAGAACATTAAATCCAGATTCAGTATTTTCAGAAATGTCACTAAGATATTCGGATATAAAATATAAGGTGTTGAGAAATAGATGAAAAATATAAAACGTAATCGGTTTTGGCTTATATATTTGCTAATTGCAATCATAATCGGTCTGTTTAGCTTTCCTCTCTCTGAAATTTTCACGAAGTTAGATGTAAAGGACTTTATAGGTGATGTATTGAATTTTTCATCTATAATGACAGGTTTTCTAGGTGCAATGCTTGGAATCCTAGCATCTATATCTAAATCAACTACGATTATGAAGACAATATTTGAGACAGAAAGAGCTAAGTTGCAACTCATACTATCTATTATTGTCCCTTTTGCTGTAGGATTGATAAATATTAGTATATGTGCATTTTACAGGTTATTATTGCAAAACGATATTGAAAGTAGGTTGATTTCAATATTATTCATAAGTTCAACTTTATACTTTATCTTATCAAGTATTGTGATGATTACTATAATTTTTATCTTCTATTTTGTTGAGGATGAATTGAAGCAATCAAAGATAAAGGTGCCTCAGAAAAATTCTGAATAGAAAAAGCCCTGCTATCGTTATGATAACAGGGCTTAACTTCAATATCCAAATGATATATTTATCTAAAAAGGTAGAGTAAAAGGTAGAGTTTTTATTGATTTGTAGCACAATGTAATGAATTTCGAAAAATCAAAAATCGCTTCAAATCAATATTTTGACGTCTATTGACGTGTACTGAAACCCTTACTTAACCTCTGTAAACACAACGTGTTTGCGAAGTTTTGGTGAGTATTTCTTCAATTGAAGACGGTCTGGAGTGTTACGTTTGTTTTTAGAAGTAAGGTACAAGCGTTCACCAGATTCTTTGTGTTCAAGTGTAATATTTACGCGCATGGTATCTCCCTTCTATTATTCAGCTGATGCAGCTTTAGCGATTTTACGTCCTTTGTAGTATCCTTTAAGTGATACACGGTGAGAACGTGAGTAATCTCCAGTAGTTTCGTCAAAGTTTACAGATGGAGCTGTTACTTTGTAGTGTGTACGACGTTTGTTTTTCTTCGCTTTTGAAGTGCGACGTGCAGGTACTGCCATTTTGTTTTCTCCTTTAGGTATTTAAATTCGATTCAATCCACTGATTTTCATCAACCATACTAGGATAACACATTTTTTTTGTAAAGTAAAGTTACTTGACAAAAAAAGATGAAAAAATCAGAAGCTAGTAATCGAAATTTTCTGAAAATTCAAGAATTTTCTTCTGTTCATTGCTTTTAAAATGTGCTATAATAGTAAAAACTGAAATGGGAGGGATAAGATGACTGAATTAGATAAACGTCACCGCAGTAGTATTTATGACAGTATGGTAAAATCACCAAACCGTGCTATGCTTCGTGCGACTGGTATGACAGATAAGGACTTTGAGACACCGATTGTGGGAGTGATTTCAACTTGGGCAGAAAATACGCCATGTAACATTCACTTGCATGATTTCGGGAAATTGGCCAAAGAAGGTGTCAAATCTGCAGGTGCTTGGCCTGTGCAGTTTGGGACTATCACTGTAGCGGACGGGATTGCTATGGGAACGCCTGGTATGCGTTTCTCTCTAACATCTCGTGACATCATCGCGGACTCCATCGAGGCAGCTATGGGTGGTCACAACGTGGATGCCTTCGTCGCTATCGGTGGCTGTGATAAGAACATGCCTGGTTCCATGATTGCCATTGCTAACATGGATATCCCAGCTATTTTCGCCTATGGTGGAACCATTGCACCGGGAAATCTTGATGGCAAAGACATTGACTTGGTTTCTGTCTTTGAGGGTATCGGAAAATGGAACCATGGTGATATGACAGCTGAGGACGTGAAACGTCTCGAATGTAATGCCTGCCCTGGCCCTGGTGGCTGTGGTGGTATGTATACAGCTAATACCATGGCGACTGCTATCGAAGTTCTAGGGATGAGTTTGCCAGGTTCATCATCTCACCCAGCTGAATCAGCTGACAAGAAAGAAGATATCGAAGCAGCAGGACGTGCTGTTGTTAAGATGCTAGAGCTCGGTCTCAAACCATCAGATATCTTGACTCGTGAAGCCTTTGAAGATGCCATTACTGTGACTATGGCTCTAGGTGGGTCAACCAATGCCACTCTTCACTTGCTTGCTATTGCCCATGCTGCCAATGTTGACTTGTCACTTGAGGACTTCAATACGATCCAAGAGCGTGTGCCCCACTTGGCCGACTTGAAACCTTCGGGTCAGTATGTCTTCCAAGACCTCTACGAAGTCGGTGGTGTCCCAGCGGTTATGAAGTACTTGCTAGCGAATGGCTTCCTTCACGGAGACCGTATCACATGTACTGGTAAGACTGTTGCTGAAAACTTGGCTGATTTTGCAGATCTTACTCCAGGTCAAAAAGTCATCATGCCACTGGAAAATCCGAAACGTGCAGACGGACCATTGATTATCTTGAACGGGAATCTTGCCCCTGATGGTGCGGTTGCCAAGGTATCTGGTGTTAAAGTGCGTCGCCACGTTGGTCCAGCTAAGGTCTTTGACTCAGAAGAAGATGCTATACAGGCTGTTCTGACAGATGAAATCGTTGATGGCGATGTAGTCGTTGTGCGTTTCGTTGGACCTAAGGGTGGTCCTGGTATGCCTGAGATGCTATCACTTTCAT
>CALHBZ010000214.1 GCA_937930605.1 Streptococcus oralis | reverse complement strand
AAGGAAGTTTCATCCATTGCATGTTATTTCTCCGTCTTCCGACTTTTTTGATGTTTAAGAGGTTGATGGCGCTGACGTTATCCCCAACTGAGTTGCGTCCGTAAGAACCACATCCAAGTGTCAACGATGGTAAGAAGGCGTTATAAACGTCCCCAATACCTCCAAAAGTAGAAGGTGAGTTACAGATAACACGAATAGCTTTAACAGCTTTACCAAATTCTTTAGTCAATTCTTCGTCAGCTGTATGGATAGCTGCTGAGTGACCAAGACCGTTGAATTCAACCATTTGGCGTGCTTTGTTAATTCCGTCTTCACGGCTTTCAGATTTCAAAACTGCAATAACTGGTGATAATTTCTCACGAGTCAATGGTTCTTTTTCACCAACTTCTTTACATTCCGCAGCAAGAATGTTTGTCCCTTCTGGAACTGTAAATCCTGCTTGTTCTGCAATCCAAGCCGCTGGTTTTCCAACGATGTCAGCATTCAATTTTGCACCAGCACAGTTTTTGCTGTTGGCTTTTACTCCAAAGCAGAACTCTTCAAGAAGGGCTTTTTCTTTTTTGTTTACAAAGTAAGTGTGGTAAGACTTGAATTCTTCTACAAATTCATCGTAAATTTCTTTATCAATAATTACAGCTTGTTCAGATGCACAGACCATACCGTTATCAAATGATTTAGACATTACGATATCGTGAGCAGCCTGGCGGATATTTGCTGATTTTTCAACATAAGCTGGTACGTTTCCGGCACCTACCCCAAGTGCTGGCTTCCCACATGAGTAAGCCGCCTTAACCATGGCATTACCACCAGTTGCAAGGATTGTCGCAATGCCCTCGTGATTCATAAGAGCGCTAGTTGCTTCCATAGATGGTTGAGTAATCCATTGGACACAGTTCTCAGGAGCACCTGCTGCAATTGCTGCATCGCGCACGATTTGAGCTGCATGAGCTGATGATTCTTGGGCTGATGGGTGGAAGGCAAAGACGATAGGGTTACGAGTCTTCAATGAAATCAAGGATTTAAAGATTGCAGTTGAAGTAGGGTTTGTTGTCGGAGTAATCCCACAAACAACACCAACTGGTTCAGCGATAAGCGTCAAACCTGTTACATCATCTTCTTCAATGACACCAACAGTCTTGGTATGACGCATGTTGTTTACCACGTGCTCACAGGCAAATAGGTTTTTAGTCGCCTTGTCCTCAAAAACTCCACGGCCTGTTTCTTCATGAGCATGAAGCGCCAACTCTCCGTGAGCATCTAGAGCTGCAACAGAAGCTTTCGCTACGATGTAGTCTACTTGCTCTTGGTCTAACTTGCGCATTTCTTCGAGCGCGACCAAGGCTTTTTGTACCAACTCATCAACGTGCTTTTCAGCTGCGAGTTTCTTTTCCTCAGGTGTTACAGTTTTTTTATCAGCCATATTTTCCTCCATAGCTTTCAAGGATTTAATCCTTTGTTAATTTTTTCACAAGTTTATTATAACGCATTCTTTCTGTTTTGTAAACAGTTTCATATACATTTCACAAAGTTTTTTTGATTTCTTGTGAAATTTTTTTATATTCTTTATGTGCAGGCTTTCTTGTCGGAAGATTGTGATTTTTCCATCAAATATTTTTTATTTCACAAATTCCTTGTAAGAAGCTCTTGGAAATAGATAAACTTGCAAGTAAGCGCTTACTTAATTGTTCTAACGAAACCTCCTAATCAGGAGGCTACTGTTTTTGTTGAAATACGCCTTGTTTAAAGGTTCCTTCATAGACAACTTCTTGTTCTGTCGTCAACTTCCCTTGACCTTCAGCCTGGCCGTTTACAAAATCGCCTTCGTATTTCCAGCCAGATTTTGATTGGAAAGTCCCTTTTCCATTAAAGGCTCCATTATTGAAATCACCTGTATATTGGTCTCCATTTTCAAAAGTCATGGTCCCCTGACCATTCATCTTTCCTCTTACCAAGGTTCCATCATAAACAAGCGCTCCATTATCAAGTGTCAGTACACCCTTTTTTGGTGTATTTAATAGAAAAACTGACACAGCACAGATAGCGATTAGAAGGACTGTTGCAATCTCTATACGCGGGCGAGTTAGATAAACTCGATATTTTTCGATGATTTCTTTAAGCTTTTCCATTGTCATTCTCATTTTCTAAACGATCTAGCCAGTTTTGGCATCCACTTGTGATACGCGCATAGGTTTCCTCAAAATCTCCTGTATACCAAGGATCTGGAACACTTTCAGACGCAAAAGAGTAGATTTTGTGCTGTAGTTCCTGAGGACACATTTGACGCAGATCTGAAAGGTTTGAAGCATCCATGCCGATAATGTAATCAAATGACTCAAAGTCTTCTCTGCGAATCTGAAGCGATGTTTTGTCTTTGTCATACGGGATCTGATACTGCTGGAAAATCCCTTGCGTTCCCTTATGAATCGGATTACCATGTTCCCAAGCCGAAGTCGCACGACTCTCAACCTGGTAATCGCTCGTCATGGATTTCATTACAAACTCTGCCATGGGGCTACGGCAGATGTTTCCTAGGCAAACAAATACTATTTTTTTCATCCCTTTTCCTCTCATCTCATAGAAAAACGGGAGTGACAGGTCCCGTTTTATTCTTCGATTGCTCCGCTTTCGTCAATAACTGCTCCTTCTGGTGTCACAGCTTCTTTAAGTGGCAACACTGTCTTGATAGCAGTCAATTCGAAAGTCAAATAAACGCCATCTACATCCAGTACGATTGTTTTCTTCTCAGTATCTACTTCATCCACTGTTCCGTAAAGTCCGCCGATTGTAATGACTTCATAGCCTTTTTGAAGCTTGTTCAAGCTTTCCATCCGCTTTTGAGCTTGTTTCTTTTGAGAACGTTGCATAAAGAACATCAAGGCCATCATCCCTACAAGCATGATTAAGAAAGTAATATTTGGATTCATTGTTTTCTCCTTTGTATTTTACATAGGACTACTATATCAAATTTCAGTTACTTTTACAAGGTTGTGCCTTCTTTTATGCCAATAAAAAAATCAGAGCTTTCACTCTGATTTCTGCGATTATTTCAAGTTTTGAACTACTTTGACTAGATTTTCAACAGTAAATCCATACTCTGCCAATACTTTTGGTGCTGGGGCAGATGCTCCAAAGGTATCAATGCCGAGAACTGCACCATCAAGACCAACATATTTGTACCAGTTTTGAGTTGCTCCCATTTCGACTGCAACGCGACGACGAACTGAATTTGGAAGGATTTCTTCCTTATAAGCTGCGTCTTGTGCGTCAAAGACATCTGTAGATGGCATGCTGACTACGCGGACTTTTGCACCTTGACCAGCCAATTCTTTGGCAGCTGCGACAGAGAGATTTACCTCAGAACCTGTTGCAATCAAGATCGTATCAAAGTCAGCTGCATTTTCATAGACAACATAGGCACCTTTTGCAACTTTGTCAAAGTCTGTCCCTTCTTCAACAGTCAAGTTTTGACGTGTCAAGACAAGGGCAGTTGGTGTTTTTTCGCTTGTCACAGCAAGGTACCAAACTGCTTGCGTTTCACGCGCATCTGCTGGGCGGAAAACATTTAGATTTGGCATAGCACGAAGACCGGCTAAGTGTTCAACTGGTTCGTGAGTTGGACCATCTTCACCAACTGCGATCGAATCGTGGGTAAAGACATACGTCACAGGAAGTCCTTGCAAGGCTGACAAGCGGACAGCTGCCTTCACATAGTCAGAGAAGACAAAGAAAGTTCCACCATAAACACGAAGTCCACCATGAAGAGCCATTCCGTTCAAGATGGTTCCCATTGCAAATTCACGAACACCAAACTGAATGTTGCGGTTCAAGCGATTGGCATCGTCTTGAAGTCCATCAGTATTGATATAAGTCATGTTTGAGTGAGCGAGGTCAGCTGACCCACCTAGGAAGGTTGGTAGCTTAGCTGCTACAACATTCAAGGCATCCTGACTCGAGTTACGAGTTGCTTGAGAAAATCCATTTTCTAAGGCTGGGAAGTCTGCTGGAGTCACTTCAACTGGATCACGTCCGTCGATGATGGCTTCTACTTCTGCTGCAAGTTCGGGATAAGCTTCTTTATAATCAGCAACTAGTTTTGTCCAAGCTTGATAAGCTGATGCGCCACGATCTGCAACATTTTCTTTGAAATCAGCATAAACTTGCTCTGGAATTTCAAATGGTTCATAGCCCCAACCAAGGGCTTGGCGAGTAGCCGCAGTTTCATCTGCCCCAAGAGGAGCACCGTGTACCGCATTGGTTCCTTGTTTATTTGGAGAACCGTATCCAATAACCGTCTTCACTTCAATCAAAGATGGTTTGCCTGAAGCTTTAGCTACTTCGATAGCAGCATGGATTGCTTCCAAGTCTGTTCCATCTTCAACCAAGGCTGTATGCCAACCGTAGGCATTGTAACGGTCACGAACACTTTCAGTAAAGGAATCCTTTGTTTCACCATCCAAGTTGATGTCATTTGAATCATAAAGGACAACCAACTTGTCTAGTTTTTGCAAGCCTGCGTATGAAGCCGCCTCGCTTGAGACACCTTCCATCAAGTCTCCATCCCCACAGATCACATAAGTATAGTGGTCAAAGATATTGTAGCCTTCGCGATTGTATTTTGCTGCTAGGAAACGTTCTGCTTGGGCAAAACCTGTGGCAGTAGAAATTCCTTGTCCTAGAGGACCTGTTGTAGCATCAACCCCTGCTGTATGCCCAAATTCTGGGTGACCTGGTGTTTTGGAACCCCATTGACGGAAGTTCTTGACCTCATCCATGCTGACATCTTCAAAACCAGAAAGGTGAAGAAGGGCATAAAGAAGCATTGAACCATGGCCTGCTGAAAGAATAAAACGATCACGGTTAATCCAGTTTGGTTGTGCTGGATTGATGCGAAGTTGTTTTGTAAAGAGGCTATAAGCCATCGGAGCTGCTCCCATAACCACCCCTGGGTGACCTGAGTTGGCTTTGTTGATAGCATCAATTCCTAGGAAACGAATTGCATTAACAGATAGATTTGACATAGAATTTCCTTTCTCTTTGAGGTGATCAATAAATCACACATCCTATTTTACTATTATATGAAAAAATGCATAGAATAGCAATCAAACAATTCGATGCTCGATAAGTCTCCTATTTTCTAATCTCTAGTCGCCTGATAATAGGGAAGCAAGCGCTCATAAGCATCTTCTAGCTTCTCCAATATTGCTTCTACTGACTGATTTTCAATGAGGGAAACATCTACCTTAACCAAAACTTTTCGGACTTCCTGACTTCTCACCTTCTCGCGTAAAGTACAACGATTCTCCTCAGTAGCCTCCATCTTATGACTTTCCCCATTTGAGTAGACTAAGTAATAAACACCTTCTACTGGTGGAATATCTAAAATCTTGGCTTGTTTGCTCAGTGTCTGCTCATCCTTCTTGCGCTCGATGAAACTGACTTCTAAGGAAATTCCAAAGTCAGCGGGTGCTCCATACAAACGCAGCGCCAACATGGGTTCTGTTACCCGCCCCTCTCTCTGTAGATAGACCCAGAAATGTGGTCGCAAGCGTTGCGCTTGATTCATCCACTGACTAGTCTGTTGTAGTTGCCATT
>CALHBZ010000213.1 GCA_937930605.1 Streptococcus oralis | reverse complement strand
GTGCGAGTAAAAATCAATCTCAAATGCTCCTCTTGTGGCAGCATCAATTATCTAACCAGTAAGAACTCCAAAACCCACCCAGACAAGATAGAAGTTTTAAAGTATTGTCCCAAGGAAAGAAAAGTAACCCTACATCTTGAATCTAAGTAGAATTTATGGTAAAATAATAGGGATTTTAAGGAGTTTGATATGTACAACCTATTATTAACCATTTTATTAGTATTATCTGTTGTAATTGTGATTGCGATTTTCATGCAACCAACCAAGAACCAATCCAGCAATGTATTTGATGCCAGCTCAGGTGATTTGTTTGAACGTAGTAAAGCGCGTGGTTTTGAAGCTGTGATGCAACGTTTGACAGGTATTTTAGTCTTTTTCTGGCTAGCCATTGCCTTAGCATTGACGGTATTATCAAGTAGATAAGAAATGGGCGAGACTAGGTCTTAGCCTATTTTATTTTGAATAATGTTTACTAAAGTTATCACTCAAAAAGAAGTTATAAAAATCTAGAAAGAAAATATGAAAGATAGAATAAAAGAATATTTGCAAGAGAAGGGGCGAGTGACGGTAAATGACCTGGCTCAGGCTCTCGGAAAGGATGGATCCAAGGATTTTCGTGAGTTGATTAAAACCCTGTCTCTGATGGAAAGAAAGCACCAGATTCGATTTGAAGAAGATGGTAGTCTAACCTTGGACCAGAAGAAGAAACATGAGATTACTCTCAAGGGGGTTTTTCATGCCCATAAAAATGGCTTTGGTTTTGTCAGCCTGGAAGGCGAGGAGGACGACCTTTTTGTAGGGAAAAACGATGTCAACTATGCTATTGATGGGGATACCGTTGAGGTGGTCATCAAGAAAGTTGCTGACCGTAACAAGGGAACAGCTGCCGAAGCCAAAATTATCGATATCCTAGAGCATAGTTTGACAACCGTTGTCGGTCAAATCGTTCTGGATCAGGAAAAGCCCAAGTATGCTGGCTACATCCGTTCAAAAAATCAGAAAATCAGCCAACCCATCTATGTTAAGAAACCAGCTATCAAGTTGGAAGGGACAGAGGTTCTCAAGGTCTTTATCGACAAATACCCAAGTAAGAAACATGATTTCTTTGTCGCTAGTGTACTGGACGTGGTAGGGCATTCGACAGATCCAGGTATTGATGTTCTTGAGGTTTTGGAGTCTATGGATATCGTATCCGAGTTTCCAGAGGCTGTCCTTAAAGAAGCAGAAAGTGTGCCTGATGCTCCCACAGAAAAGGATATGGAAGGGCGTCTTGATTTGAGAGATGAGCTTACATTTACCATTGACGGTGCGGACGCCAAGGACTTGGACGACGCAGTTCACATCAAGCCTTTGAAAAATGGCAATATGGAACTTGGAGTTCACATCGCGGATGTTTCCTACTATGTGACTGAGGGTTCTGCTCTTGACAAGGAAGCCCTTAACCGCGCGACGTCTGTCTATGTGACAGACCGAGTAGTGCCAATGCTACCAGAACGCCTTTCAAACGGCATCTGTTCTCTCAATCCTCAAGTTGACCGCCTGACCCAGTCTGCCATTATGGAAATTGATAA
>CALHBZ010000212.1 GCA_937930605.1 Streptococcus oralis | reverse complement strand
ATCTACGGTACAGCTTGGTTTGACAAGAAAGACTTGAAGAACTACCTTCAAATGCGTGAAGAAGCCAAAGAACGTGACCACCGTAAACTTGGTAAAGAGCTTGACCTCTTCATGATTTCTCAAGAAGTTGGACAAGGTTTGCCATTCTGGTTGCCAAATGGTGCGACTATCCGTCGTGAATTGGAACGCTACATTGTCGATAAGGAAATAGCTGCAGGCTACCAACACGTTTACACTCCACCACTTGCCTCAGTGGAACTTTACAAGACTTCTGGTCACTGGGATCACTACCGTGAAGATATGTTCCCAACCATGGACATGGGAGATGGTGAAGAATTTGTCCTTCGTCCAATGAACTGCCCACACCACATTCAGGTCTACAAACATCATGTTCACTCTTACCGTGAATTGCCAATCCGTATCGCCGAGATCGGAATGATGCACCGCTATGAGAAATCAGGTGCCTTGACTGGTCTTCAACGTGTACGTGAAATGTCTCTTAACGACGGTCACCTCTTCGTTACTCCTGAACAAATCCAAGAAGAATTCCAACGCGCCCTTCAGTTGATTATCGATGTTTATGAAGACTTCAACTTGACTGAGTACCGCTTCCGTCTCTCTCTTCGTGACCCTCAAGATACTCACAAGTACTTTGATAACGATGAGATGTGGGAAAATGCCCAAACCATGCTTCGTGCTGCCCTTGATGAAATGGGTGTGGACTACTTTGAAGCCGAAGGTGAAGCAGCCTTCTACGGACCAAAATTGGATATCCAGGTTAAAACTGCCCTTGGTAAAGAAGAAACACTTTCAACTATCCAGCTTGACTTCTTGCTTCCAGAACGCTTCGACCTCAAATACATCGGAGCTGATGGCGAAGAGCACCGTCCAGTTATGATCCACCGTGGGGTTATCTCAACCATGGAACGCTTTACAGCTATCTTGATTGAGAACTACAAGGGTGCCTTCCCAACATGGCTTGCACCGCACCAAGTAACCCTCATCCCAGTATCTAACGAAAAACACGTGGACTACGCTTGGGAAGTCACTAAGAAACTCCGTGACTGTGGTATCCGTGCTGATGTGGATGAGCGCAATGAAAAAATGCAGTTCAAGATTCGCGCTTC
>CALHBZ010000211.1 GCA_937930605.1 Streptococcus oralis | reverse complement strand
CACCAGTTGCGATACCTGCCCAAAGAGCGATATCACCAGCATTACGTCCCATTACTTCAACAACGAAAGTACGACGGTGACTTGATGATGTATCACGAATTTTATCGATTGCATCCATTGCAGTAGTAACTGCAGTATCAAATCCGATTGTAAAGTCAGTTCCTACGATATCATTATCAATAGTTCCTGGAAGTCCAATAGCTGGGAACCCATGTTCAGTCAAGCGCATAGCTCCATGATAAGAACCATCTCCACCGATAACTACGACTCCTTCAATACCGTGTTTTTTCAATTGCTCAATCCCTTTAAGTTGGCCCTCAAGTTGTGCAAACTCAGGATAACGAGCAGAGTGAAGGAAAGTACCACCACGTGAAATAATGTCTCCAACTGAAGCAGCATCAAGTGGATAAATTTCACCGGCAACCATACCTGCGTATCCATCATAGATACCAAAAACTTCCATTCCTTCTGAGATTGCTTGGCGAACTACCGCACGGATGGCAGCATTCATACCAGGGGCGTCTCCACCACTGGTCAAAACAGCAATACGTTTCATTTGGTTTATGCTCCTTTTTCTTTTAACATTCTTACTGATTATACCACATTTAAATCGAAAATTCTTCTATTTTCCGTATTTTTAGCGATAAATCGTTTTCATAGTCATTCCCTCTAATTTTTCCTGTAGAGCAGAATCTTTTCTTACAAAATGGCGGGAGGAAACAATTGTTTTTTGTTCCTCTTCATACCTGATAATAACAGGAATTGATCCTTTATATTGTTCCAAGATAGTTGAAAGCTCTTTATCGTAGTCGTGATTTTTAACTTGAATCCAGAATCGTTCAGCCACTGCTTCTTTCAAATCTTGTGCAATCATTTGCAGACGACCATCTCGGGATTGAATCTTTCCATTGATATAGTAAAATTTCCCTTCGGATAGGATAGAGGCGAATTTTCGATACTGATCCGAAAATACAGTCACATCCATCCGAGACTTACTATCATGAACCTGTAGAAAGGCCATGCTTTCGCCCTTCTTGGTTCGAATGACTTTTAGCTTTTGCACTTCAACTAGAAGTGTTGCTTGACTCCCCTCGGTAAGAGTAGCAATGGGTGTCGTTGGATAAAGGGCTTGTTTGGCAAGCGTTTGGATAGGATGAGCACTGATACCAACCCCAATCAGTTCCTGCTCCTTGTAAAATTTCTCTGCTTCTGAGAAATCATCAGCCTCCGTCCAACTATAGCTTGCATCTGCAAATAGTCCTCCCAACTCCTCAACAAAGACAAATAGGTTTGGTAGGTTCACTAGGATTTTCTGGCGGTTCTTGTCAAAGTCATCAAAGAGCCC
>CALHBZ010000210.1 GCA_937930605.1 Streptococcus oralis | reverse complement strand
TAGCTCTCTGAAAAATAGTATATCAATTAAAAAATTTTAAGTCAAGAAAAATTAACACTGGTTAATTTTTTTTTTAATCCATGTTAACAAAAAATCTAGTCAATAAATTTTATAGTTAACTGGGTACAGTATAAACTCATTCGTGCCATCAAAAATATTATCAATCAACTTGAACAACTACCAAAATCGCAAAAAGGGAGAATGGATACAATTTATGCATCAATAAATATACAAAAACAACCGCAATAATTTTCAACGGTTGTTTGTAACATATTTAATTTTTAAATCTCATCCTATCTTATCTCTTACGAACCCGCACTTTCGTAGGCATCCAATCCCCTGTCCCAGAGTTTGAGGGAAATAACAAAGAAAACAAGGGAAATCAGAATCAAACCTCCGATATTAAAGAGTACATCCTTGTCCTGCAAGAAATAGCTGGCAGGATAGTAGGCCGTAAAGGCGAAAGGCACGATAAAGCTGATCAACCAACGAAGAAGCGAATTGTAGATAGAAATCGGGTATTTGGCAAAGTCATTAAACATATAAAAAATGTAAATCATGGCGCCTGACTGCTTGGTCCAAAAAGCGATACTGGCAGTCGCGATTTTCAAGGAAGTATAGATCAAGGTCGCAAAAGGAATGCAGACTAGAAAAATCAGGAATTTTGAAAGAGTCCAAGCAATGCTTGATACTGTTGTCGCTAATAAAATTCCACCGACCAAGAGTTCGCCCAAGGCATCAATCTGAAAGGTCTCAACTAGAATATGAAAGAGAGGATTGATAGGACGAGTCAGATACTTGTCAAACTCTCCTTTTCGCACCAAACGTTGCCCCAGAGCCCAGAGATTGTCAAAAAAGAGATGGTCCAATCCCTTGGGAATTAAGGAAAATCCATAGATAAAGGCTATCTCTTGAAAGGTCCACCCTTCTAGCGAAGGGATGTGTTGAAAGAGTACATTGAGAAATAAGAGGTTTAGACCTTGGGTCAGGAAGACACCTAAAACACCAACCACAAAATCGACCTTGTATTCCATGATTTGCTTGATGTATTGTCTGATAAAAATCAGATGCATGC
>CALHBZ010000209.1 GCA_937930605.1 Streptococcus oralis | reverse complement strand
TTTAAAGAGTGCTACCATTTTATCTTGAACTGTTTAGGATTACCCACTCTGATTACGCTTATTTTGGGACTTTTTGGCCAAAATATGACAACGCTTATCACTGTACAAAACATTCTTTTTGTTCTTTATCTAGTCACTATTTTTTACAAGACACATTTCCGTGATCCAGATTATCATAAATAGGAGATTTTTATGCCCGTGACGATTAAAGATGTGGCTAAAGCAGCAGGTGTCTCACCTTCCACTGTTACCCGCGTCATTCAAAATAAATCAACGATTAGTGATGAAACCAAAAAACGAGTTCGCAAGGCGATGAAGGAACTCAACTACCATCCCAACCTCAATGCTCGCAGTCTAGTTAGCAGCTATACTCAGGTTATCGGCCTGGTGCTTCCTGATGACTCGGATGCCTTTTACCAAAATCCTTTCTTCCCATCTGTCCTACGAGGGATCGCCCAAGTCGCATCTGAAAACCACTACGCTATTCAGATTGCAACGGGGAAAGATGAAAAAGAACGTCTCAATGCTATTTCTCAGATGGTTTATGGTAAGCGTGTTGACGGTTTGATTTTCCTCTACGCTGAAGAAGAAGATCCTCTAGTCAAACTAGTAGCGGATGAGCAGTTCCCTTTCCTCATTCTCGGAAAATCCACTTCACCCTTTATCCCTCTTGTTGATAATGATAATGTACAAGCTGGCTTTGATGCGACAGAGTATTTCATCAAAAAAGGCTGCCAACGAATTGCCTTCATCGGAGGTACAAAGCGACTCTTCGTAACGCAAGACCGTCTAACTGGCTATGAATCCGCACTCAAACAACACCAACTTCCGATTGATACCAACTTAACCTACTTTGCGACAGAATTTCTAGAAGAAAAAGGTTATCAATTCAGTGAACTCCTATTTAATCACGATCCGCAGATTGACGCCATCATCACAACCGACAGCCTTCTAGCTGAAGGGGTTTGCGACTACATCAATAAACATCAATTAAATGTTCCTGTCTTGAGTTTCGACTCTGTCAATCCTCGACTCGATCTCGTAGCTTATGTCGATATCAATAGTCTGGAACTTGGACGTGTTTCCTTTGAAACCATTTTGCAGATTATCAATGACGCGAAAAATAATAGACAGATTTGTTACCGTCAGTTGATTGCCCACAAAATTATCGAAAAATCATGACCAATAGTCACATAAAAACCAGCTCCAGAGCTGGTTTTTTCATGTCTAATTGTCTGTCTCTACGAACCGTCCTAGGATATGGACGTTTTCGGATACAGAGACAAAGGCTGTCGGATCGACCTGTTTCATGATGTGTTTAAAATCATTAAACTCTGCTCGCGTGATAACAGTAATCAAGACTGCTTTTCTCTCATGATTATAGGTTCCTTCTGCATCGTGGATCATGGTAGCGCCTCGGTGCAATTTTTTATGGATTTTTTCGATTACCTTGTCAGGATTACTGGTCACAATCATGGCCTGCATGCGTTTTTGCTTGGTAAAGACTGCGTCTGTCACACGGCTCGATACAAAAATCGTAATCATAGAGTAAAGGGCGTATTTCCAACCAAAGGTCAGACCTGCTATCAGCATAATCGTCCCATTGACCAAGAAAGAAATACTACCAACATTCCTCCCTGTTTTCTTGCGAATGGTCAGGCTGACAATATCTGTACCACCGCTAGAAATATTGTTACGGAGTGCAAAACCAATCCCCAAGCCCATGACAACACCCCCAAAAAGGGCATTGATGATGGGATCTTCTGTCAGCGTCACAACGGGCACAAACTGGATAAAAAGGGAACTCATGGATACCGTGATAAAGGTAAAGACCGTAAATTTATGTCCAATCTGATACCAAGCCAAGACCATCAAAGGGAAATTAATGGCGTAAAAGGTTAGCGAAATCGGAATATGAAAACCAAACCAGTGATTACTCAAGGCAGAGATAATCTGCGCCAAACCTGTCGCACCACTCGAATACACATGCCCTGGTTGAAAAAAGAAATTGACCGCTACTGCTGATAAAAAGCCATAGACCAGAGAAGCCGAAATTTTTTCGTCATACTTTTCTCGAGAGATACTTTGTAAGACACGTAAAATTTTTATCTGATAAGCAAAGCGGCGCAGATAATAGCGCCACCGCTTAGTTCGTTTCGCTTGTTTCATTCTTCTACTTGTAAGCTGAGTTCCTCTAGTTGTTTGAGAGCGACTATTGATGGGGCTTGTGTCATTGGATCAGTTGCCTTGTTGTTCTTAGGAAAGGCAATGACTTCACGGATATTTTCTTCTCCTGCTAGGAGCATAACAAAACGGTCAAGCCCGATAGCCAAACCACCGTGTGGTGGGAAACCATAGTCCATGGCTTCAAGAAGGAAGCCAAACTGGTCATTTGCTTCTTCAGATGAGAAACCAAGAGCCTTGAACATGCGTTCTTGAAGGTCTTTTTGATTGATACGAAGACTACCACCACCAAGCTCATAACCGTTCAAGACGATATCGTAAGCAATGGCACGAACTTTAGCCAAAT
>CALHBZ010000208.1 GCA_937930605.1 Streptococcus oralis | reverse complement strand
GTTGTTCTCCGCTTGTCTCAAGGTGGTGCCATCGTTGCTCCAGCTGTGGAAGAAAAGCCAGAATTTGATCTTTCTAGCTTGGAAGTTGAACAAGAACAGGAGCAAGCCCAAAACCTAGCAGCAAATCCTGACACTAAAGAAACTGCTGCAGAATCTCTTTCTCAGAAAGTCCTTCCAAACACAGGAACTGAGAGCAAATCCCTTCTTGCCCTTGCTGGATTCAGCATCCTTGCCCTTCTCGGATTTGGATGGTTGATGAAAAACAAGAAAAAGCAATAATACTCAATGAAAATCAAAGAGTAAACTAGGAAACTAGCCGCTGGCTATATTCGAGTACAGCAAGGCGAAGCTGACGTAGTTTAAAGAGATTTTCGAAGAGTATAAACTAGCCCTCCTGTAGAAACAACACCCCATGGTCAGAAGAATCTTCTAGCCAATGGGGTGTTGTTATTTTATGGTAGGCTTATCTATCAAATCATATATTCTACACTATAGCTAGCGTCTGATAAGATACGAGCCAGGAACTGCTTGGTTCGTTCTTCTCGTGGACGACTAAAGAAATCGTGTGGGTTGTTCTCCTCTACGATACGGCCTCCATCCATGAAAATAACGTGGTTGGCGACATCTCTAGCAAATCCCATCTCATGCGTGACGACTACCATGGTCACACCTTCTCCCGCCAACTGTTTCAGAACATCCAAAACATCTCCAACCAACTCAGGATCTAGTGCAGATGTTGGTTCATCTAGCAAAATGACCTCGGGCTTGACGGCAATAGCACGCGCAATTCCTATTCGTTGTTGTTGTCCTCCAGAAAGTTGTGAAGGGTAGTAGTCTTTATAGGCCAGTAAACCAACTTTTTCCAAGGCAGATTCTGCACGTTTGAGCGCTTCTTCCTTGGGAACTTTACGAGCCACGATTAGACCTTCTAGAATATTTTCCAGAGCAGTTTTATTCGCAAAGAGATTGTAGTGTTGGAAAACAAAGGCTGTTTTTTGACGAATTTCTAGAATGTCTTTCTTGCTTAATTTGGCTAAGTCATAGGTCTTTCCTGCCAAGGTCAAACGGCCACTGTCCGCTTTTTCTAAATGGTTGAGACAACGGAGAAAGGTCGTTTTCCCTGAACCTGATGGTCCTAAAATAACGACGACATCCCCTTGGTTGACCTGAAGATTGACATCCTCTAGTACCTGCTTCTCACCAAATGTTTTTGCGATATGTTCTACTTGTAACATCCTGTCCTCCTATACAAAACGCGCGCTAGATGCTTTCGCTCTCTTTTCTTTTTTCTCATAGCCTTTCTCCATTAGGGAGAAGCCCCACTGAATCAAACCACAGATCAAAATATACTGCAAAAAGATCACAAAATAAGACTCAAAATACTGGTAACCGTAGGACGCTTCTACACGGGCAATCGCAGTAATATCCTTGATAGTCATGACAAAGACCAGGGAAGTCCCTTTGACGATATTGATCACCAGATTGGCCAAGTTAGGCAAGGCTGAGCGCAGGGCTTGCGGAAAAACAATCCTTAGATAGGCCTGGGTCGTTGTCAGCCCAATCGCATGCGCCGCCTCTAGTTGTCCCTTGTCCACCGTCAAGATAGCTGAACGCAAAATCTCCGACAAACTCCCGACCGTCATCAGACTATAAATGATAAAGGCATAGTAGAGAGGATCAAGCTTGAAAATATCAAAGTCACTTCCTATGCTTTTGAAGAATTGATTCAGCAGACTTGGAAACAAACTATAAAAGAAGAGAATCAATAAAATCGGAGGAGTCGCTCGGATAAAAGCCAGATAGACCAGAGAAAAACTTCTCACTCCTCGAATCTTGTAAATCTGCCCTAAGGCTAAAAATAGAGCAGGTAAAAAGCTTAAGACCATAGCCACAATCATGATAATCAAGGTGATTGGCACACCTTTCAAGGTCTCCAGAAAGGTCTTTACAATATAGTCTATGTCCATTTCTTACCTCCCTTTTGTTTCCAAAGACTTCTCAAGCAAACGACTCAAGCTAGAAATAACCAAAGCAATTCCCCAGTAAAGAAGCGCAACTGCCGTATAGGTTTCCAGTGAGTAGTTCCCTAAATTGCGACTGATTAAGAGATTACCCGCCCCCATAACATCAACGAAACCAATTGTATAGGCCAAGGCAGCATCCCGCATGAGATTGAGAATAGCGGTCGTTAGATTGGGAAGAGCAACCTGAACAGCTTGAGGAAAAATGATTCTCCAAAAAGTCTGACTTGGGGTCAAACCAATACTAAGCCCTGCCTCTGTCTGTCCCTTTGGAATAGCTTGATAGGCCGCCTTGAAAACCTCGGCAACAATAGCCGCAAACAAGAGAATCATCGTCAGGAGAACAAAAATAGTTTTAGACCAGTTGTTGATATCCAAACCAAGCCACCATTTCAGAAATTCTGGCAAGCCATAAAAGACTAGAAAAAGCAAGACAATCGGCGGTGTACAACGGAGGGTAAAGATATAGCCTTTGGAAATCGCTGCAAAACTCTTGTCTTCTCCTACTTGCGCCCAGGCCAAGAGACCTCCAAAAAGAGAACCGAGAAGAGTGGTAAAAAAGAGAATGGACAAGGTCATAGGAAGTGCCTGCAATAAGGTCGGCAAAAACTGAAAGACCTTGGAAAAATCATAAGAAACCATGCAAAACCCTTTCTAGTCTTGGAATTTCTGGTCTAGTCTTTGTCTACGTAACTAAAGACATCTTCTTTGAAATATTGCTGAGATAGCTTAGCAAGCGTGCCATCTTCTTTCAACTCTTTAATTGCTTTTTCGTATTCTTTAGCAAATTTCTCACCCTTTTCATCACGGTGAATCAAAGGATAAGTTGGAATACCCTTGTATGGGAACCAGCTGAGTTTATCCGCATATTGGTGGTAAGGGCCATCTTCTGCGGTAACTGCTTTTTCAAAGGACAGTTTGATATCAAAGAAGGCATCATAACGTCCTTCTAAGACCCAGGCATAGGCATCTGCCACCTTAAAGGATTCCGCTGCTGTTAGCTCAATCGGTGCGTCCTGATGTTTTTCATTGTAGCTGGTGATGACATTCCATTGAGCATTCTGTGGAGAGATAGGAACCAATTTCCCTTTATTCTTGGCAAAGTCATCAATGGTTTTGTATTTCTGTTCGTCTTCTTTTCTGACAGTAAATCCGATAATACTTGCTCCGACTGGTTCAGATGGAATGACAAACTTTTTAGCTCGTTCATCTGTGTACCAAGCTCCCTTGGTTCCGATGTCATACTTGCCTGATTCCAGACCGATCAAGAGGTCATCATCACTGGTACCCGTATATTCAAATTGATAGTTTGCCAACTTCTCATCAACAGCCTTCAAAACAGCTACTTCATAACCATCTGACTCCCCTTTTTCATTGACAAAGTCATAAGGTACGTAGTTTTGTGTATGGGCAACCTTCAAGGTTATGACCTCACCAGATGAAGTTGTTTCCCCCTCCTTGGCTGGAGCGCCAGCTAAACTTCTCCCGATAATCGTTGCCCCAATTACTGCAACAACTACTACACCTCCAATAATCCATGCTTTTTTACTCATCTTTTTCTCCTTTAGTTTTCAAGTGCTTCTCTCACCCACTGGATACGTTCAACTGCAATATCACTTGGAATGGTACAATCTGCACCAAGTACCAAGCCCTGTTTCCCAGCTTCTGCAACTAGTTTCTTTGCCTCAGCCTGAATGGCATCCTTGCTACCAGTATACAGTAAGCCCGTCTTACCATTTTCAAATCCTCCAAGAACCGTATGTCCCTTGAAAATCTCACGACCTTCCTTGAGAGTGATTCCCTCTGGTCCTACAGCCCAGTTAAAGACTTGGGCTGGATAGTCTGCAAAAAGGTGAATATCATTTCGCGCTCCCTCGTAGCCACAGATATGAAGAACAGTGACACCACCAACAGCACTAGCTGCTTCCAGAACCGTTATCTCGCTAGGTGCAATGACGGCTTGATAATCTGCTGCCGACACTCGTTGATCTTGGATACTTTGCACGCTGAGATAGATCCCATCTGCACCAGCCTCTTTGATGACAGCTCGGCTGAGACTAGCAATATCTTCTGCAATCACATCCAACACCTTTTTCAGAGCTTCAGGATCTTCCACCAAAAAATCTGCAATAAGGTCATCTCCGCCAGACACTTCCCCAAGCAGCCACTTGAGATAGGTCACAGGAGCAAAAATATTGTAAATCGCAACGATATCTTCTGTGAACTCTTGCTTGATTTTCTTAACCAAGTCAACTTGCTCTTTTATCCAAGCGTGATCTGGTCCGAGTGGTTGAATGGTCGCCAATTCTTGAAGTGATTTTCCTTTGGCAATCGCTGGATTTGGATAAGCAAAGTAGCCATCACTCATGAGTTTGATAAAGTCTGGCTGAACTTCTCGGATAAAGCGCTTATGACCCTCGATATTCTTCTCGATAATGACTGGATTTGAGAAACCGTGTAGCCATTCGTCTTCGGATGTGAAATGGTGCCAAAAACCAACTGGCACACGATCAACTTTCTCACCTCTAAATGCTTTTAAAACCCATTCTCTTTTTTCTGACATTCTTATTCTCCATTTCTTCCTTTTTCAACTAATAAACTGCTTGCGATATCATTTGAGCGTAGAAAGGGGAGACTGGACTTGGAAAAATCCTGAACTCCACGACATCTCTCTCCATTTTTGCAGTGCTCATTTTTTACGATGCTTATGGCGACCAAGGCCAGCAAACCGACAACGACAGTGAAGATACCCCATCTTTTACTTTTCATAGCTCCTCCTTTTTAGAGAACCGCTGCCTGTCGAATCCAGTCCAACCTCTCTAAGTCAAAATCATCTGGAACGGTACAGTCAGCTCCCAGAAGAACTCCTTTACTACCAGCTTCAGCCAGTAATCGCCTTGTTTCATTTTGCAATTCCGCTTTAGAACCTCGATAAAGCAAGCTTTTCTTACCATTTTCAAAACCACCTAAAACAGCCTTGCCTTGAAACAACTCCTGCCCCCTTGTCAAACTAACATCCTCATGATGAGTCGCCCAGTTGACAACTTGAGCTGGATAATCCTTAAATATCGTCACATCATTGCTCGCACCTTCAAAACCACAGATATGGAGGATATTGATCCCACCAACCTGATTAGCCGCCTTTAAAACAGCTATATTGTTCGGTTCGATATAGGTTTGATAGAGTGCTGGTGTGATACGCTCATCTTGAATTTCCTGGGTGCTGAGGTAAATCCCATCAACACCACCTTCCTGGATGATTTTCTGAGTTAAGAAAGCAATGTCTTTTGCAATCACATCTAGAATAGCTCTGAATTGCTCAGGATTTTCAAGCAATAGGTCAGCTACTTCCTTATCTCCTCGAGAAGTTTCTGTACGGAACCAGCGCTTGAGGTAGGAGATAGGCGAAAAGATATTGTAGAAAGAAGCGATCTCTTCAGTAAAGGTCTCTCGAATCGCTTGTACCACTTCCACCTGTTGCTGAATCCATGGGTGTTCCTCACCAATCGACTCAATAGAAGTCAGCTCCTGAATGCTTGAAACCCTAGGACTATAGACATTACTTGGATATAGGAAAAAACCGTCGCTCATGATTTTGACAAAATCAGGACGAATCCTTTCCACATAGTTGCGATGCCCATCAACACTTTTTTGAAAGATCCGTGGATTGTTTAATCCTTGCCCCTTTTCTTCCAGTGTTACAAAATGAAACCAAAATCCCACAGGAACTCTTTCCACTTCATCGCCTCGAATCGCTCTAAAGACTAGATCTCTTTTACTTGCCATACCTTTCTCCTTCCATTTGGATTGAAACCATCTTACCACTCCTTTTTC
>CALHBZ010000207.1 GCA_937930605.1 Streptococcus oralis | reverse complement strand
AACGGTTGTTGGTCGAGTCTTGAACGATGGGGCAACTTATACTAATAACTTCACTCTGACAGTCAACGATGCCTACGGTGTCAAGTCAAACATTGTTCGTGTAACGACTCCAGGTAAACCAAATGATCCTGACAATCCAAATAACAACTACATCAAGCCTTTGAAAGTTAACAAGAACAAGCAAGGTGTGAATATTGATGGCAAAGAAGTTCTAGCTGGTTCAACGAACTACTATGAACTCACATGGGATTTGGACCAATACAAGGGAGATAAATCTTCTAAAGAAGCGATTCAAAATGGTTTCTACTATGTGGATGATTATCCAGAAGAAGCCTTAAGCCTTCATCCAGAATTGGTTAAGATTCGCGATCTAGAAGGTAATCTTGTATCAGGTATCAGTGTTCAACAATTTGATAGTTTAGAAGCTGCGCCTAAGAAGGTTCAAGAGCTGTTGAAGAAAGCAAACATCACTGTTAAAGGTGCTTTCCAACTCTTCTCAGCTGATAATCCAGCCGAATTCTACAAGAACTATGTAGCAACAGGAAAATCATTACTAATCACAGATCCGATGACGGTTAAACCTGAATTTGGCCAAACGGGTGGTAAGTATGAAAACAAAGCCTACCAAATCGATTTTGGAAATGGCTATGCTACAGAAGTAGTTGTCAACAACGTACCGAAAATCACACCGAAAAAAGATGTGACAATCAGTATGGATCCAAGCAGTGACAATATTGATGGCCAAACAATTCCGTTGAACCAGTACTTCAATTATCGTTTAATCGGTGGTTTGATCCCACAAAATCATTCTGAGGACTTGAATGACTATAGTTTTGTAGATGATTATGACCAAAAAGGTGATCAATACACTGGAAACTATAAAGTTCTTGCTAAGGTTGATATCCGATTGAAAGACGGTCGTGTTATCAAGGCAGGTACAGACTTAACAGCTGAAACACAGGTTGAACATGAT
Source organism: Streptococcus oralis (assembly GCA_937930605.1). GTDB lineage: Bacteria > Bacillota > Bacilli > Lactobacillales > Streptococcaceae > Streptococcus > Streptococcus oralis_CO. The sequence goes on along the minus strand of CALHBZ010000207.1, from coordinate 6,958 downwards.
CAAGATAAAGGAATGATTACAATTCGCTTCAAGGAAGAATTCCTTCAAGAGATTCAGTTGGATTCTCCATTCCAGGCTGAGACTTATATTCAAATGAAACGAATTGCTGTCGGAACCTTTGAAAATACCTATGTAAATACTGTGAATAAAGTTGCTTACGCTTCAAACACAGTTCGTACTACAACACCAGAACCTAAGAAACCAGAAGAGCCAACAACCCCTAATTCTAATCCAAATCCAAAAGGAAACCCTACTCTACCTCAAACAGGTACAAATGATTCAAGCTACATGCCATATCTTGGTCTAGCAGCTTTAGTAGGAGTTTTAGGACTTGGTCAGTTGAAACGAAAAGAAGACGAAAGCAACTAATTTCTGGAAGTTAAATAGAAAAGAGGAACTCTGTTTCCTCTTTTTCTTGTAGCTTGAATTAAAAACGCTTCCTATTGATTTTCATTCATAAAATCAACTGATTTATGTTAAAATGGTAGTAGAAAGTTGAGATTATGAGTTATTTTAAAAAATATAAATTTGATAAGTCACAGTTCAAACTTGGTATGCGGACTTTTAAAACGGGAATTGCCGTTTTTCTAGTTCTTTTGATTTTTGGCTTTTTTGGCTGGAAAGGTCTTCAAATCGGTGCTTTGACAGCGGTTTTTAGTCTGAGGGAGAGTTTTGATAAGAGTGTCCATTTTGGAACTTCGCGTATCTTAGGAAATAGCATCGGTGGCTTTTATGCCTTGATTTTTTTCCTCATCAATAAGGTTTTTCAAGATCAGCTCTGGGTCACCTTGCTTTTTGTTCCGATTTGTACCATGCTAACGATTATGACCAATGTTGCCATGAACAATAAAGCAGGGGTAATTGGGGGTGTATCGGCCCTCTTGATTATTACACTGTCAGTTTCTGAGGGGGATACGATTGTTTACGTATTTGCTCGGATTTTTGAGACATTTATTGGTGTATTCGTTGCCATGTTAGTAAATTATGACATTAATCGCCTGCGTTCTTTTTTAAGAAAAGACAAAAGCAAATAAATATGTCAGAAAAAGTGACATTCCTTCTTGACAGGATAAATCTTTAGGAATATAATAGTGGTAATCTTGGCTAGTGGAGAGTGAAGTTTTTGCTTCATTTGCTGATATTGGTCATACAAGTAAGGAGTTGAATCCCAACTGAAAACTTAGAATGAATGATTAGCATTCCTTTTTATCTGAAAAGAAGAGTGATTGTTTCTACTATCACATGCTCGCATTAAAGCAGGCTTGCTAGTTTGTTTTTCTTTTAGTTTTTAGAATTTTCATATCTTACGAAAGGAGGATGTAATGAAAGAAAAAGAACTGCGTCGTAATTTAGCAGTTTTCCCAATCGGCAGCGTTATGAAATTGACAGACTTAACGGCTCGGCAGATTCGCTATTATGAGGATCAGCAGCTGATTACACCTGAGCGAACAGAAGGGAATCGTCGCATGTATTCCCTAAATGACATGGATCGCTTGCTGGAAATAAAAGACTATATTTCTGAAGGTTATAATATCGCTGCCATTAAGAAAAAATATGCTGAACGTGAAGCGAAATCCAAGAAAGCGGTGAGTCAGACTGAAGTACGTCGTGCACTTCATAATGAACTCCTCCAACAGGGTCGCTTTGCTTCGGTACGATCACCTTTTGGTCGCGGTTAGCCAACCGCAAGTAGTCATACATTAAGGAGAAAACTCATGCCAATCACAGCTGCAGATATTCGTCGTGAAGTCAAGGAAAAAAATGTTACCTTTATCCGTCTCATGTTTTCAGATATTCTGGGAACTATGAAAAACGTCGAAATTCCTGCTACAGATGAACAACTAGACAAGGTCTTGTCAAACAAAGCCATGTTTGATGGATCTTCTATTGAAGGTTTTGTACGTATCAATGAGTCAGATATGTACTTGTACCCAGACTTGGATACATGGACAGTCTTCCCTTGGGGAGATGAAAATGGAAGTGTTGCAGGTTTGATCTGTGATGTTTATACAACAGAAGGCGAACCATTTGCAGGTGACCCTCGTGGTAATCTGAAGCGTGCACTTCGTCATATGGAAGAAGTAGGATTCAAATCCTTCAACCTTGGTCCAGAGCCAGAATTCTTCCTATTTAAGCTGGATGAAAATGGGGATCCAACTCTTGAAGTAAATGACAAGGGTGGCTATTTTGATTTGGCGCCTACTGACCTTGCGGACAATACACGTCGTGAGATTGTGAATGTCTTGACCAAAATGGGATTTGAAGTAGAAGCGAGTCACCACGAGGTTGCAGTTGGACAACATGAAATTGACTTCAAGTATGATGAAGTCCTCCGCGCTTGTGATAAGATTCAAATCTTTAAGCTCGTTGTTAAAACCATTGCTCGTAAACATGGGCTTTACGCAACCTTTATGGCGAAACCAAAATTTGGTATTGCTGGATCAGGTATGCACTGTAATATGTCCTTGTTTGATGCGGATGGGAATAATGCCTTCTTTGATCCAAATGATCCAAAAGGAATGCAGTTGTCAGAAACGGCCTACCATTTCCTTGGCGGTTTGATCAAGCATGCCTACAACTATACTGCCATCATGAACCCAACAGTTAACTCATACAAACGTTTGGTTCCAGGTTATGAAGCGCCTGTTTACATTGCTTGGGCTGGTCGTAACCGTTCGCCACTTGTGCGCGTGCCTGCTTCACGTGGTATGGGAACTCGTCTTGAGTTGCGTTCAGTGGATCCAATGGCAAACCCATACATTGCTATGGCGGTTCTGTTGGAAGTTGGTTTGCATGGTATTGAAAATAAAATCGAAGCACCAGCTCCTATCGAAGAAAATATCTACATCATGACAGCAGAGGAGCGTAAGGAAGCTGGCATTACAGATCTTCCATCAACTCTTCACAACGCTTTGAAAGCTTTGACTGAAGATGAAGTGGTTAAGGCAGCCCTAGGTGAACACATCTATACAAGCTTCCTTGAGGCTAAACGTATCGAGTGGGCTAGCTACGCAACCTTTGTGTCACAATGGGAAGTTGATAACTATTTAGATCTTTATTAATATAGAAGAAAGATTGCCTGAGGGCGGTCTTTTTTTCTTGCGTTTTATATCGAGGTGTGATATATTTTATATAACGAGGTGCGATGTATCGAACTGAATAGGAGGTGATTATAAATGGAATTAGCAGATAAGATCAGGCGTGTTTACCTTCCCATGACGGAAACGGGCTTTTATATCTTGTTTTGTCTACAGAAGGAGAACCATGGCTATGGTATTACACAAAAGGTCAAGGAGATGACAGATTCGCAAGTTTTGATTAGTCCTGGAACTATGTATGGAACCTTGTCAAAGATGGAAAAGGATGGTTTGATTTTCTTTGTCCGAGAAGAAGAAAAACGGAAAATCTATCAGATTACAGACTTGGGACGCAAGGTCTTAGATATTGAATTGAAACGTATTGAACGACTCTACAGAAATAGTCGGGAGGGAGGATGATGGAAAAGAAGGTTGTTTATAGAATTGCTACCATTGCGGATTATGATAGAGAGGCTTTATATCTTAGAAAAATGCATGCTGAGGGCTGGAAACTTAAGAGAGTAAGCTACTCTAACTTAGTAGTTGCAGTTAAGTATACTTTTGAAGAGTGTCAGCCTGAGCAGGTGTCTTATCAGTTGGACTTTTATCCCATGAAAAAATCAGAGAGAGCCTCTTATTTACAACTATTTAAAGACTATGGCTGGGAGCATATTACAGACTTTAATAGTTTTTCCTACTTTAGTAAGCCTTATTCTCAAATTGAATCGGATGCGGAATTTGAAATTTATAACGATGCGGCCGGGAGGTTAGCTATGGTCAAACGTATTTTAACAATGCGGATGCTTCCTATCTTGCTTCTATTTTCAGCTCTACTACCGGTTTTCTCAAAGTTTGTCAGTGGAGTTAGTTCTTTTAGTTGGGAATTGTTTTTGATTTTCATAATAGATGGTGTTTTATTGATAGTATTTGCGATTCAGATTTCTTATATTCTTTGGAGATTGTTTCAAAAATGGAAAGTATTATCTGATAAATAAAACAATGTATGTTTTCTAATTGGGAGGAAGGATTATGAAAAGTAAAGCACAATTTCGAATTTTCACCATTGTTGATTTGGACAAGGAAGAAGAATATTTACATGAGATGCATTTGAAAGGTTGGAGGTATAGAACGAGTCGTTTTGTTTTTTTTTATTTTGACCAATGTCAACCGGAAGATATCATCTACCGTATCTATGATTCTAGATTTCTTAAAAAGTATAAGCATGAACTGCAAGATTTTAGAAATAGAGGTTGGGAATTGATAGAAACAGGTTCTTGTTCAATTCTTCGTAAATCATCTTTTGATTTACTTCCAGAGGATCAAGTCTATATGAGTAAGACTCTCAGGTGGGAAGTTATGCGGTATAGACTTCGTTCATGTACAGCTGTTTTCTCGGGTGGTCTTGTTGTTTGTATGAGTTTGTTTCGAGAAGAACTGTCGCAATCTTTCTTCGTCATTTTTGCTCTATATGCCTTTATAATTTCTTATCTATTCTATGGTTTTTTCAGGCTTAGAAGGAAATATCGAGTAGATGGAAGGTAAGTTTCTAGGTCTTCAGACTGATTTTTAGCACTCTTGATAAAAGAGTGCTAATTTTTTGAGTTTTTGTCTTGACATTCTCTTTTAAGGGTGTATAATAGAATCATAAGTTAGCACTTGGGTGTATCGAGTGCTAATCGATCTGACAGAGGGGAGTGATGAGATGGTTACAGAGCGTCAGCAGGATATTTTAAATCTGATTATTGACATCTTTACCAAAACGCACGAACCTGTCGGATCTAAAGCCTTACAAGAGTCTATCAACTCTAGTAGTGCAACCATTCGTAATGATATGGCGGCTCTAGAAAAGCAAGGTTTGCTTGAGAAGGCTCATACTTCGAGTGGTCGGATGCCAAGTGTTGCTGGTTTTCAGTACTATGTGAAACACTCATTGGATTTTGACCGACTGGCTGAAAATGAGGTATACGAAATTGTCAAAGCCTTTGATCAGGAATTCTTCAAATTGGAGGATATTCTGCAAGAGGCTGCTAATCTACTAACAGACCTAAGTGGCTGTACGGTAGTGGCTCTGGATGTTGAACCGAGCAGACAACGCCTGACAGCTTTCGATATTGTCGTTCTAGGCCAACATACTGCTCTTGCAGTTTTCACCCTAGACGAGTCTCGAACGGTTACCAGTCAGTTTCTGATTCCAAGGAATTTCTTGCAAGAGGATTTGCTGAAACTGAAGACCATCATTCAGGAACGTTTCCTCGGTCACACCGTTCTGGATATTCACTACAAGATTCGGACGGAGATTCCGCAGATTATCCAGCGTTACTTTACAACAACGGACAATGTTATGGATCTCTTTGAACACATTTTTAAGGAAATGTTCAACGAAAACATTGTGGTGGCGGGCAAGGTCAATCTCTTGAATTTTGCCAATCTAGCAGCCTATCAGTTCTTTGACCAACCGCAAAAGGTGGCTCTGGGGATTCGTGAAGGTCTGCATGAAGATCAGATGCAAAATGTTCGTGTTGCAGATAGTCAAGAATCCTGCCTAGCTGATCTAGCAGTGATTAGCAGTAAATTCCTTATCCCTTATCGAGGTTTTGGAATTCTGGCAATTATCGGTCCAGTCAATCTGGACTACCAGCAACTAATCAACCAGGTCAATGTGGTCAATCGAGTCTTAACTATGAAACTCACAGATTTCTACCGCTATTTGAGTAGCAATCATTATGAGGTGAGTTGAACATGAAATTACATAAATTCCTAAAAAGGAGGCGAAAAATGTCTGAGGAAATAAAAAACGAAGAAGTAAAAGAAGAGGATGTGGTAGAAACTGCTCCTGAGAAGTCTGAACTGGACTTGGCTAATGAACGTGCGGACGAGTTCGAAAACAAATACCTTCGCGCTCATGCAGAAATGCAAAATATCCAACGCCGTGCCAATGAAGAACGTCAAAACTTGCAACGCTATCGTAGTCAAGATTTGGCAAAAGCAATCTTACCATCGCTCGACAACCTAGAACGTGCACTTGCAGTTGAAGGATTGACAGACGATGTCAAAAAAGGATTGGAGATGGTACAAGAAAGCTTGATTCATGCTTTGAAAGAAGAAGGAATCGAAGAAATCGCAGCTGACGGCGAATTTGACCATAACTATCATATGGCCATCCAAACTCTCTCAGCAGACGATGAACACCCAGCAGATACTATCGCCCAAGTCTTCCAAAAAGGCTACAAACTCCATGACCGCATCCTACGCCCAGCAATGGTGGTAGTTTATAATTAGGAAAGAGGACAGAATGTTTAATTATAAAGATTTTTTAGAACAAATACAAGAATTCGTTGAGCAAGACGATCGTCATGGCTGGAATGGAAACAATATTGATTGGGATGGCTTTAGAAACTTTTATGGTGATGAAGTGTTAAGTTTTTATGGAATTGAAAATAATAACTCGGAAGATAATAAAGATGAGTTGTTAGACGATATTGGAGTTCCAGATGGTTTTTGGAATGAGGTTATTGATTTGGAATTTCCAGAAGAATTTAAAATGTATAGTGAAAAATAATAAATAAATCAAAGTGAGGAAAAAATAATGAGCAAAATTATCGGTATTGACTTAGGTACAACAAACTCAGCAGTTGCAGTTCTTGAAGGAACTGAAAGCAAAATCATCGCAAACCCAGAAGGAAACCGCACAACTCCATCTGTAGTGTCATTCAAAAATGGAGAAATCATCGTTGGTGACGCTGCAAAACGTCAAGCAGTCACAAACCCAGATACAGTTATCTCTATCAAATCTAAGATGGGAACTTCTGAAAAAGTTTCTGCAAATGGTAAAGAATACACTCCACAAGAAATCTCTGCTATGATTCTTCAATACTTGAAAG
>CALHBZ010000206.1 GCA_937930605.1 Streptococcus oralis | reverse complement strand
TCGCTACATCTGAGCGCTTAAGGCTCAATTGCCAAGTTGTTTCATTTTTTTCATAGATAAATGGCTGTTCACCAAATACAAATTTTTCCTCAGTCACCTATATCTCCTCTATCTCTACTAGATCTCCTGTCGTCATGGGATAATCAGACAGTTGTTTCCCTTCATCAATCAACAAACCTTTATTGACAATTCTTAGTTGATATTTTTTTCGCTTCTTATCCGGATTAAAAATGGCATCCACTTCTCGGATTAATCGACGCACTTCAATCCGACGTGGAATACGAATATCCACATCTCTTTCTTTCAGGCGTAGGGTAATATTGATATGTTGCTCCACTTCTTACATGCCTCCTGTATCTGATTTATCTTTTTCCTCACAAGTTGTCTTGATAGATTTACTAAAAGTTTAATCCATCCCCTCTACCATCACGCGATAACTCATCACAGCAGTTGCTCCAAAAAGCAAGAAAATTAATGCTATATAGAATATCTCTGGAAGAAAGTCACTTAATCCACTTTTTTCTACCTGACCTATATTTGTTTGAAATTTAGCTATTTTTTTTGAATTTGGTTGAAACAACTGCTCTTCGGAAGTTTTTTTAACTGGCTCCTGTATAGCAGAAAACAGTTGGCCCCTTTCTGTGATCAACTGTTCCTCTTGATGTTGCTGCATGTCTTGCAACTTCTTTTGAGTCGCTTCGTTAAAAAGCTCCTTGATTTGTTCAGATTGTAGTCCAAATTTTAATCCCTCTTTCTTCTCAAGTCGGGAGTCATCAATCTGGAGACTATTATCCTTCAAATCATCTGCAGCAGCCATTGAGACTGCTGCACATGCTACTAAGGTAAGAAGTAAAAGAATTATTTTTTTCATTTCCTATTCTTTCTCAGTTTGAAATACTTGAGGCCAAAAGTTTCTTTCTTTGATAAAAATATTCATAACAAGTAATCCAGCTACGACAATCGTCATTGCAACAAATGCTAAAATGTTTGCTGGTTGCCCATCAAAATATCCTGAGAGTAAAGCTTCTAATATTGATAAAGCATTGAGATTTTTGATAAAGGCTGGGAAGCCTGTTAGACTGGCCGTCGTCCCAATTGCATTCGACAGATAGACAAAGCTAATCATCATAAAGAAGGCAAGGCCCATTCCAATTACTCGGAAATGTTTGAGCAATAAATACTGTCCTTGAATCAGTACTAACGCAGCCAAAACAATCAGCAAGACCCATGACGGTTGGTATTCACGGCCAACATGAAGCTGTGCACTCGATACAATACCAACTACTAGACCAACTACTACAGCCAAAATAGAGAGTAGCCCAACTGTCATAATATCCGTATCATGTAGCTTATCTAGTTTGAACTTATCTTTGACTTTGCGAATAACATTTTGAGTTGCAAACAGGTAGGCTGTAAAGAGACTAATAATCTCCAATAGTAAAATCCATGTAAACGGACGGTAAACATTGACAGTCGCTTTTACTGAAGTAGAATTTTGAGCAACAGGGTTGGATAAGAAGTTGAGCAATACTTCGTTTGGTACCCCATTTTCATAGGCATTATTCAAAACCTTCACGAAGGATTCTACAAAGTTTCCATTATTAGTCAATTCTTCATTAAACTGTGTCATCAAAGATTCTGCGTTCTGTGATAACTTTTCTGTGCTACTTTGAGCATTTGACAATTCGCGGTTAAAATTGCTCAAAACTTCATTAACAGATTCAGCTGCCTTGATATTGCTTTGAGAAGAAGCCTTCACCTCAGAGGTCTTCGTCAAAAGAGCCGCATACTCACTACTTAAAGCTGACAAGGCCGAGTCCGTATTCTTAGAATCTCTTTCATTCGTTGCTTGTTTCGTCACCAGATCATCTAGTTTTCCTCGTAATTGCGTATATGAATCATACTGAGCATTGATTTTTTTAGATAACTCATCATTGTTTTTCAAGACATCAGACAGATTCTTCTCTAGTTTTGGTTTTAAATCTACTAGATTAGCTAAAGCTTGATCCACCTTTTGATTGACGCTGGTACTAGTAGAATCAGCGAGGCTATCTTCGTATTTCTTTAGATTTGAGGTGATTGCCTCAAGCCAAATATTACTCAAGGCATCACTCAGGTCACTATTGCGCAAATTTTTCACAGCCTTATAGGCACTGAGCAGAGAGTTTACTTGGTCATAAGAAGAAGCGATTTTCTGAACCTTTTGACCATAAGAAACAGCAGCTTGTTGAACCTTCAACACGTCTACCGGTGCACTGACAGCCTGAATATCATTTAAAGAAATAGTAATCGCAGGTTTAGGTGAAGTAGGAGGAGTTACAGAAGTTACACTGTACTGAATCTTAAATGCCCCACCTGTCTTCAAATCAATTTCCTGACCAGATGTAACAGGTTTTCCATCATAAAAAACGGAATCAATGGTTAATCCTGCATCAGACGTCCAAGAGACCTTAGCCTTGGTTCCAGTTTTTCCAACTGCACTGGTACTTGTAACGGCCAGGCTTTCTAAGTTGTTCAGATCCGTCAAAGTTGTGCCATCATTTGGAGTCGCAATGTTTTTGACTTCATTATAATCTACTTTTGGTATGGTGATAGGGGTGATACCAAAACTAGTAAACTTATGTCCGCTAAAGTCCTCTTGTGGTAGTTCTTCAATGGCAAGTTTCAGCTGAGTTTCTATTGATTTTTCAACAGTGTCTAGGTCCTTATTCCCAGCCTTATTTAAAAATTGATCAAGAGTAATAGTGCTCTTCTTGGCGACACCATAATAAGCCGCCAACTTCTCTTCAATAAAGGTTTTAATGTTCTTTTTATGTTCATCAAACTTGTTGCGTTCCAACTTCAAGTTGGTCTCTAAACCTGCAATCTCTTTACTGATACTACCCGTTAGTTCCTGATAAGACGGTTCTTGAGTGCCTGTATACGTTGGAGCTGGTGCTCCTTGAAGAGTCCCCAACTGAGAAGTCAGAATTTTATACTCCTTTAAGGCTTGTTCATAGGCCGTAACTTGTGAATGCACTTCATCCTTGCTCTGTGAAATCATTTTACTCAGGGTATCCGCATTCTCATTTTCCTGTTTCCGCTGGTCCAGCATCGTTCCAAAGTTTTTACCGTAGGTAGTCTGCGAACTATCCAGTTGGTCAAAAACCTGTGAATAACTTTCCAAAACCGTCTTCAACGCTTTGTTGGCATCAACTGACGAACTAGACATAGTATAGAGAGTTGGGAAAAGATTTTTAGAGTTGATAGCTGTCCCATATAAGTTCGTACGATAGTTTCCGATATTGGTCGCTTGTATCTGTGAGCTAGCTTGAACATTCTTTTGTGCCGTATAAAGGTTGTTCAAAATACTAACCATATACATATCCACTAGTTGACTATTGAGATTTGCCACGATATCCTTAGCTAGTTTATTGGCGTCATTTTCGACCTGTAGATTCCCTTGAGCATTGACTTTGTAAGTAATGGTCGTCTTATCAACATTGATGCTGTTAATATCGAGTATTTTTTCAGAAAAGTCACTAG
>CALHBZ010000205.1 GCA_937930605.1 Streptococcus oralis | reverse complement strand
CCTTCTCCATCAAGGTAAACAGATGGATATTTCATGGTTGTTTTGGCACCCAAGTTTCCATCTATCCACTCAACAGTCGCATCTTTCAATGCTTTGGCACGTTTGGTTACCAAGTTATAGACATTATCAGACCAGTTTTGGATGGTCGTATAACGCATATAAGCTCCGTCTAAGGCAAAGATTTCTACAATGGCTGCATGCAAGCTGTTGCTTGAGTAAGTCGGTGCTGTACAGCCTTCTACGTAATGAACACTTGCTCCTTCATCAACGATAATCAAGGTACGTTCAAACTGACCTGTATTTTCATTATTGATACGGAAGTAGGTTTGAAGCGGAATATCTACCTTGACCCCTTTTGGCACGTAGATAAAGGTTCCACCTGACCATACTGCTGAGTTGAGGGCTGCTAACTTGTTATCTGTCGGTGGTACCAACTTAGCAAAGTATTGTTTAAACAAGTCTGGGTATTCCTTGAGGGCAGAATCTGTATCTGTAAAGATAATGCCTAACTTCTCAAACTCTTCCTTCATGTTGTGGTATACCACTTCTGACTCGTACTGAGCAGAAGCTCCAGCTAGGTAGGCACGCTCAGCTTCTGGAATCCCGATACGTTCAAAGGTTTCTTTGATTTTTTCAGGAACTTCATCCCAAGAACGGGCTGGTTTGTCAGATGGTTTTTGGTAGTAGATCAAATCATCAAAGTCAATCTCAGACAAGTCTGCTCCCCAAGTTTGCATAGGCATTTTCTTGAAGGTTTCATAAGACTTCAAACGGAACTCCAACATCCACTCAGGTTCACCCTTGGCAGCAGATAGTTCACGAATAACACCTTCGTTCAGTCCTTTTCCTGTCGATAGGACAGGCTCTACATCGTCATGGAAACCAAATTTATATTCACCAAGGTCAATTGGTTTTGGTTCTACTCTTTCTTCAGCCATAATATCCTTTCTTTCATTCTTCATTTCTACTGATTCATAAGACAAAAGAAACTTGCCTTACTTGTTTTCTTGATTTTCAATTGTTTTCTTCAGGGCGTTCCAAGCTAGGGTCGCACACTTGATTCGTTGAGGGAATTTTGCAACACCTGACAAGAAGGCTGCATCGCCTAGTTGATCTTGGCGGTCATCTTTTTGTCCTTGAACCATTTCAGAAAAAATGATCGCAAGTTCTAAGATTTCTTGCTTGGTCTTACCCAAAACGGCATCTGTCATCATGCTCGCAGAGGCAGTTGAGATGGTACAGCCTGAATTTAGAAAAGCGATATCTTCCAAACGGTCCTCTGCATCAAACTTGACAGATAGGTTTATGACATCGCCACAGGTTGGATTGTTGAGACAGATTTGTTCAGCATCATCCAACTTCCCTTGATGATGTGGATTTTTCGAATGGTCCGCTACCACTGCCATATAAAGGCTATCTAGTTTAGAAAGTGCCATTGAAAAACTCCTTTGTCTTTTGTAAGGCTTCAACTAGCTTATCGCAATCTGCCTTGGTATTGTAAATATAAAAACTTGCTCGAGCTGTTGCTGGGACTTCTAGATACTGGAGCAAGGGTTGCGCACAATGGTGACCAGCACGAACAGCCACTCCTTCATAATCCAGAGCCGTCGCAAGATCGTGAGGATGAAGATCCCCTAAGTTAAAAGCAATGACACCTGAACGTTGAGACAAGTCCTGAGAACCGTAAATGGTCAATCCCTCAATTGCCTGCAGTTTTGGATAGACGTACGCAATCAATTCCTGTTCATGAGCTTCAATGGCATCCATGCCAATCTTTTCAAGATAATCTACTGCAGCAGCAAGTCCGATTGCACCCGCCATATTTGGCGTTCCAGCCTCAAATTTCCAAGGCAATTCCTTCCAACTAGCAGATTGCTCGTAGACGAAATCAATCATCTCACCACCAAATTCTACTGGTGACATTTGCTCTAGATACTTTTCTTTACCGTAAAGGACACCGATACCAGTTGGACCAGCCATCTTGTGACCCGAAAAGGCAAAGAAGTCCACATCCAAGTCCTGAACATCAATCTTCATATGAGGCGTAGATTGAGCTCCATCCACCACCATGATAGCTCCAACTTGGTGGGCCATCTGAGTGATTTCTTTGATAGGATTGACCACACCCAAAACATTTGAGGCGTGAGCTAGGGAGACAAACTTGACCTTGTCAGTCAATTTAGCTCGCAAATCCTCCATATCCAGAGCTCCATTCTTGAGATAGACATAGACAAGCTCTGCCCCAGTCTTACGGCAGGCTTCCTGCCATGGAATGATATTGGAATGGTGTTCCATGACGGAAATCAAGACCTGATCCCCCTCAGTCAAAACTTCCTCAGCGAAGCGTGCTACCCAGTTAAGACTGGTTGTCGTTCCTCTAGTAAAGAGAACTTCCTTTGTAGAGCCTGCATTGATAAAACTACGAATGGTTTCACGAGCGGCTTCATAGGAAGCTGTCGCACGTTCCGCCAAGGTATGGACACCACGGTGAACATTGGCATTGTCCTGCTCATAGTAGTGATTAATTGCTTCCAGAACAGCTAATGGTTTTTGTGTTGTCGCAGCATTGTCCAGATAGACCAGAGGTTCATCATTGACAATCTGGTCTAAAATCGGAAAATCCTTGCGAATCGCTTCTACATCTAACATAGGCTTTCCCTTAGCGTTTTGACAATTTTTCTTCGATAGTTGCAATCATTTCATCACGAACTTCCTTGACTGGAATCTCCACGATAACGGATCCAAGGAAACCGCGAACAACCAAACGCTCTGCAGTTGCCTTATCTAAACCACGACTCATGAGGTAGTACATGTCTTCTGGATCTACCTGACCGATAGAAGCCGCGTGACCTGCAGTAACGTCATTTTCATCAATCAAAAGAATTGGGTTGGCATCTGAACGAGCTTGGTCTGAAAGCATGAGAACACGACTTTCTTGTTGGGCATCTGCTCCCTTAGCTCCTTTGATGATGTGACCAATACCGTTGAAGGTCAAAGTTGCTTTTTCAAGAATAACCCCATGTTGCAGGATATTTCCGATAGAGTTGCAGCCGTAGTTTGTTACGCGAGTGTCAATCCCTTGCACCTGACGGCCACTTGAAAGAGCTACGACTTTAAGGTCAGCATGGCTACCATTACCAATCAAGTCGCTATCAAAGTCCGCAACGACGTTTCCTTCGTTCATGACACCAATCGCCCAGTCAATACTTGCATCGTTACCTAATTTACCACGACGGCTAATGTAGGCCGTAACATTTTCTCCTAGACGGTCGATCGCTGCAAACTTGACTTGCGCACCAGAACGAGCGATGACTTCTACTGTGATATTGGCTGTTGCCTTAGCACTACCTCCGCCACGTGACTCTAATCGCTCCAGATAACTAATCTTAGAATTTTTACCAGCGATAATCAGGATATGCTTGTTAAATGGAACATCGCTATCACTGTCTTGGTAGAAAATACCTTCGATTGGCTCTTTAATCTCAACATTATCAGGAATGTAGAGAACAGCACCACTATTGAAATAAGCTGTGTGGTAGGCTGCCAACTTGTCATCGTCATATTTAACTGATGACATGAAGAACTCCTCAATAAGCTCTGGAATTTCTTCTAAAGCTGAGTGGAAGTCTGTAAAGACCACCCCTTGCTCAGCCAATTCTACTGGAATTTGTTCAAAAACTGTTTGAGTACCTACTTGAACCAATTTCAAGTGATTGTCTAGAGTTGTGAAGTCAGGAACATTTGCTGATGGCTCGCTTTCTGTAATAGTACCATCTCCCAGATTCCAACGGTGAAATTTCACACGCTCAATAACTGGTAATTCCAAACTCTCAATCTTATCAAAAGCTTTTTGACGAAGGTCAGCTAACCAGCTTGGTTCAGCGTGCATTTCTGAAAAAAGTTTAATAGTTTCTTTAGTCATTTACTTCTCCTAAAAGATACGAGGGAATTACAATTCTTCCTTGTAGTCATAGCCGAGTTCTTCAGCTAGTTTTGCGTATCCTTCACGTTCCAAACGCGCTGCCAATTCTGGACCACCAGAAAGGACAACACGACCTTCCATCATCACGTGTACCACGTCTGGTGTGATGTAGTTCAAGAGACGTTGGTAGTGAGTAATGATCATGGCACCAAAGCCTTCACCACGCATGGCATTGACACCTTTCGATACAACTTTAAGGGCATCAATATCAAGACCTGAGTCAATCTCATCCAAAAGGGCAAAAGTTGGTTCCAACATCAAGAGTTGAAGAATTTCATTACGTTTTTTCTCACCACCAGAGAAACCTTCGTTGAGGTAACGCTCTGCCATTTCTTCTTTCATGTTGAGCAATTCCATTTTCTCGTCTAGTTTAGTGATGAACTCACGAACTGAAATCTTTTCATCGTCTTCTTTACCAGCATTCATAGCCGCACGAAGAAATTCTGCATTGGTAATTCCAGGAATTTCAGACGGATATTGCATAGCAAGGAAAAGTCCCATGCGCGCACGCTCGTCCACTTCCAACTCAAGAATGTTTACGCCATCAAACAAGACCTCACCTTTTGTGACTTCGTAGTTAGGGTTCCCCATGATAGCAGCAGAAAGAGTCGATTTACCAGTACCATTTGGTCCCATAATCGCTGCAATTTCTCCTGTTTTCAGAGTCAGATTGACTCCTTTCAAAATTTCTTTTCCTTCAATCTCAACGTGAAGATCTTTGATCTCTAATACTGACATGATAGTTCCTTTCTTTTTCTGGCCTACTTCCTTTATCCTTAGAAAAATCACTTACATTTCTCAAAAAAATACATGAAAAGGTCCATAAATATACTCTACTAGTATAACAAAAAAAAGCCTAAAAGGCTTTGATTTTGTCTAGAAGCTGGGGGCTAATCCTTGCGGTTTAAATGCTGATCAATGGCGTCTACAATTTTTCCCATTACATAACTTAACCTAAAATTTCGAAAAAGTAAAATGGCCCAAAACGCTGCCATAATGTAGCGACCAGTCATCCAAGCTTCATTGAAAAAATAAGTTTCAGCAGCCGTGAATAACGCTATAATGATAAATTGTTGTCTATTCATATGATTATTGTACCATGAAATCCATTTTTAGTCTTCTTCAACCATGACTTTATCAGCCAAAAATTCGAATCCTTCTGGAATCAGGCTCTCTTCTTCCACCTCTTGATCAGCTTGAGAAGACTTGTTTTTAGTTGAAAATGCTGCTCGAACTTCTTTCCACTCCTCTAGGGAAATAGCCAGAATCTCAGGTGAAAATCCAGCTGCTTGGCTGAGAATATTGCCGAACATGGTATTGAGGTTATCCCGTTTCATGGTTTGACCAGCATTGAAATTAGACTCAAAGGCTAAAATAGCATGGTGTTCATTGGCCGCAACTGGTTGAGAACCTACCAGAAGAGCCTTATCAGGTCCAGCTAAACTTTCAATCACTTCTCCCCAAGCATTCTGGAGGCGAATCAAGTTTTGCCGTGCCAAATCAGGATTTTCGACAGCTTCTTGCAGGATAGACTGAACTTTGTTGCGATCCACTCGATAGACTGTCTTGGAAGCGGCTGGACGACTAGGAACTGGCGCAACTTGTTTAGAAGCTGTGCCCACATTGGCAAGTTCTTGTTTGAGACGGGCGACTTCCTGTCTTAGTGCAGAAATTTCACTTTCAACAGCTCCTGAAACCGCAGAATCAGACTTGATTTCCGCTAAACGGATGGTCATCATCTCAGCGTAAATCTTAGGTTGCAGGCTGACCTTCATATCTGCTAAACTTACAGTAGCTAGCCGAATCATTTCAAAAAGACTTTCCTGAGAAAGAGCGAGATTGTCCATAAAAACTGGACTATGATGAGTATTTTCGCCACCTGTCTGAACAACCAATAGATCACGCAAATACTGCAAGAGATCCGTCACAAAACGAGTCATACTCTTGCCATTTTCAAACAAAAGATTCAAAGAATCAAGGGCTCTTGGGACATCCTGTTGGGCCAAGGCAGCCACATAGTCATCTAGAGCTGATTGACTAATAGTACCTGTAATTTCCTCAGAAATAGCTGTTGTTAAAGCATTCCCTTGAGTCAAACTTAAGGCTTGATCCAGAATAGACAAGGCATCCCGCATCCCACCTTCAGCTCGTCTGGCAATGATTTCTACAGCCTCTGGTTCAGAACTGATATTTTCTTTTTCTAAAATATGATAAATATGCTCCTTGATATCTTGCGTTCTAATCGATTTAAACTCAAAACGTTGAACACGCGATAAAATGGTTGCTGGAATCTTATGCAATTCAGTAGTTGCTAAAATAAAGACAACATTCTGAGTTGGCTCTTCTAGGGTCTTCAAAAGCGCATTAAAGGCTCCCGTAGACAGCATATGAACCTCGTCTATGATATAGACCTTATAACGTGCTAAGCTAGGAGCATAGGTGGATTTATCGCGAATTTCTCGGATTTCATCAACTCCGTTATTCGAAGCCGCATCCATTTCGATAACATCTTCTAAACTACCTTCTGTCACTGCCTTACAGATATAACAGTTATTACATGGTTCTCCGTCTACCTGGTTTGGACAGTTCATTGCCTTGGCAAAAATCTTAGCGACGCTGGTTTTCCCAGTTCCACGAGGTCCTGAGAAAAGATAAGCGTGACTAATCTTTTCCTGCTCAACCGCTTGTCTTAGGGTTTTGGCCACAACCTCTTGTCCTACCAGTTGTGAGAAAGTCTGGCTTCTATATTTTCGATAAAGTGCTTGATACATTAGGCTTTCTCCTCAAACATCGTAAAATTCCATTCTGTCTTCTCAAGCAAAATAGCGACAAATTGTTCCAAGTAATCACGATCAATGGCATTATAATCATCAATTAAAGAAGAGTCCAAGTCTAAGACACCTAACAATCGACCGTTCTTGAGCATGGGAACTACGATTTCACTCTTGGCATGACCATCACAAGAAATGTAGTTTGGATAGGTGTTCACATCCCCTACTAAAACAGTCTCCTGAAACTCAGCAGCTTCTCCACACACGCCCTTTCCAAGTGGGATACGAATGCAAGAAACACCACCCTGAAAAGGACCTAAAACCAACTCATTTCCATCAAATAGATAAAAACCTGAAAATACAGTATTGGGAAAGCGAGATTTTAGGAGGGCACTAGCATTTGAGAGATTGGCAAGAACATTGGTCTCACCTTCTAGTAAATAAGAGAGTTCCTCATTTAACAGTTGATATTGTGATTGTTTTTCTGAATCTAACATAGAACTATTATATCAAAAATGAGAAAGAGACAAAAGAAAAATCCCTTGTTTTAAACAAAGGATTTTACGATTATCAATTTGATTAAAGTTCGATATCACCGAACAAGTCAGCCATTGAGAATCCTGTTTGTGTTTCTGGAAGTTCGAAATCACGTTTTTCTTGACGTTTTGGACGACGTGGACGAGCAGCGCGTTTTTCTTCTTTTTGTCCTTCTTCTTGAGCTGGACGTTCTTCAAGAGCTTTGATAGAAAGTGAAACACGTTCTGCGTCAGCGTTAACATCAAGGACTTTAACAGTAACTTCTTGACCAACAGTAAGAGCTTCTTTTGGATTTTCGATACGTTTGTGTGAAATTTGTGATACGTGAACAAGTCCATCGATACCTGGCAATACTTCAACAAATGCACCGAAGTCAGTCAAACGTTTAACTGTCCCTTCTACTACATCACCTTTAGCCAATTTTTGCTCAACGCCATCCCATGGTCCAGGTGTTGTTGCTTTAAGTGAAAGTGATACACGTCCTTCTTCTTCGTTAAGATCAAGGATCTTCACTTCGATTTCTTCACCAACAGTTACAACTGATTTAGGTGAAACGTTACGTTCATGTGACAATTCAGTCAAGTGAACCAATCCATCAACACCACCAAGGTCGATGAAAGCACCGAAGCTTGTGATACGAGCAACTTTACCAGTTACTACATCACCAACAGCCAATTTACCGAATACTTCAGCACGAGCTGCTGCAGTAGCTGCTTCAACAACTTCACGACGTGAAAGGATGAAGCGGTTTTCTTTAGGATCAACTTCTTTAATTTTAGCATCAAATTCTTGACCTACGAAACGCTCAGTGTTACGTACGAAACGAGTATCCAACATTGAAGCTGGGATAAATCCACGAACACCTTCAAATTCTACTGAAAGTCCACCTTTAACGGCACGAGTTCCTTTAACAGTAACAACTTCTTCTTCGCGTCCAACAAGTTTGTCCCATGCTTTGCGAGCTTCAAGGCGTTTTTTAGATACAAGGTATGTAACTGTATCAGTATCTTTACCAACTACTTGACGAAGTACAAGAACATCCAATACTTCTCCTACTTTAACAAAGTCATTGATATCTGCATCGCGATCGTTTGTCAATTCGCGAAGAGTCAAGACACCTTCAACACCAGTCCCAGAGATTGCAACGTTAGCTTGAGTCGCATCAACTGTCAATACTTCAGCACTAACAACATCACCAGGCTCAACTTGGCTAACGCTATTTAGCAAATCTTCAAATTCGTTCATCTAAAAAATCCTCCAACAATCAAGCTTTTTTCTAAACTTGACATACTTATAATTTTTTTCCTAAGCACCCGCAAGGACATGTTCATATCGTTCACGTCTTTCAATTATAAAAATAAAATACCCTAAGATATTTTTCTTTTTATCTTGAATTCATTACCTAAGAACTGGGGTAGCTGGATTCGAACCAACGCATGAGGGAGTCAAAGTCCCTTGCCTTACCGCTTGGCTATACCCCAATGATGAGATGGAGAGAGAGGGATTCGAACCCCCGAACCCGAAGGAGCGGATTTACAGTCCGCCGCGTTTAGCCTCTTCGCTATCTCTCCAATATTCAACGAAAACTATTATATCATGAAATTTTCAAAAAAACAAGCATTATTTTGTTAAATTATAGTTTTCAATCAAAATTTCCACAGCTTTTTCAAGTTTTTTATAAAAACTATCGACATTTCCATTCTTTATGATGGCAAATTGGCTATCTAATTCGGCAATTTCACCAATAACCTTTTTCCCGATCGTCAAAACGTAACCTTCATAACTGTCTTTCCCAACAGTCACTTTAGCATCTGTTAATTGAATTTCAATTTTCTTATCTTTTTTACTCATACTTTACCTCTTTTCACTTTTTCTATTGTACAAGAAAAAGCTCAAACTAGCAAGAAAAAACTCCATTTCAGCTCTTACAACTGCTATGGAGTTCCTCTTTACTTCTAGTCTTTTAATCCACTTTGACAATCCATCCCTCTGGTGCGTCCACATCACCAAATTGGATACCAGTCAATTCATCATAGAGTTTGCGTGTAACAGGACCTACTTCTGTTTCGCTATAGAATACATGGAAATCATCACCATGTTGGATGCCTCCAATTGGTGAAATAACTGCTGCTGTTCCACAAGCACCTGCCTCTACAAAACGATCCAAATTGTCAATCGGAACATCGCCTTCGATTGGTGTCAAGCCCAAGCGGTGTTCAGCCAAGTAAAGCAAGGAGTACTTGGTAATAGATGGCAAGATAGAGGGGCTTAAAGGTGTAACAAATTCATTATCGGCTGTAATTCCAAAGAAGTTAGCTGAACCGACTTCTTCAATCTTTGTATGTGTTGAAGGGTCTAGATAGATAACATCTGAGAAATGACGTGACTTAGCCATTTTTCCTGGCAAGAGACTAGCAGCATAGTTTCCTCCAACCTTTGCCGCTCCTGTACCATTTGGCGCTGCACGGTCGTATTCATCCTGAATCAAGAAATTAGTTGGAACCAAACCGCCTTTAAAGTAGTTGCCAACCGGCATAGCAAAGATGGTGAAAATATATTCTTCTGCTGGTTTTACCCCGATGATGTCTCCAACACCAATCAAAAGTGGACGAAGATAGAGGGTTCCACCCGTTCCGTATGGTGGTACATAATCTTCATTGGCACGAACAACCGCTTTACAGGCTTCCACAAACATCTCAGTTGAGACTTGAGGCATCAAGAGACGGTCGCAGGTACGTTGCAGACGCTTGGCATTTTCATCTGGACGGAAAAGTTGGATACTGCCATCCTTCGTACGATAGGCTTTCAATCCCTCAAATGCTTGCTGTCCATAGTGGAGACTTGGAGAAGACTCTGAAATATGCAAGGTCGCATCCTCTGTCAACTCTCCTTGATCCCATTGACCATTTTTATAATGAGCGATATAGCGATAAGGTAATTTCATATAAGAAAATCCAAGATTTTCCCAATCAATTGCAACTGTCATGTGTTTCTCCTTTATACTATTCAAACTATGTGTTCTATTCTACACTTTTCTAGTAAAATTTCAAGTATTATTTGTAATTTTCTGAAAATTTTATCGACAAAAAGAAATCAGCCCTCTGGACTGATTCTTTTTATGGATTTTCTTTACTTTCTTTAAAGACTTCTTTGAGGTAAGCATCGAAAACTTCTTCATCTGAAATGGTGTCTGAAATAAAGCTGCCATTGCTAGTGCGTTCTGACAAGTTCAAATCTTGCAATCGGCTTTCATAAATTGTTCCCTTGTTAGATTGGACAAGTAGTGTTTGGTCATTTTTTTCCACTTCTGTACTGAAGAGATCACCGATGAAGCCTTGTTCTGCAACTGCTCCTGCTAAGAAGACACGATGCGGTTTGTTTTT
>CALHBZ010000204.1 GCA_937930605.1 Streptococcus oralis | reverse complement strand
ACATTTCTTACTGCACTATAAAAATTACTAGCATATAATCAAAAAGCTGAGATAAATCTCTCAGCTTTTTTCTATATTCTCAGATAATTAGACGCCTGCACTCACTAATTTCCGTTTTTCCACTCACAATCATTCTCATGATCATCTATCAGACCTGCCGCCTGTAGAAAAGCTAAAACGGCGACTGGACCTGTGAACTTGAAACCTCGTTTTTTGAGATCTTGAGATAACTTTTCAGACAAGGCTGTTTTAGCAGGTGCTAGATGATAGTCAGGGACATCATTGATGATAGTTTGTCCATTGACAAAAGACCAGAGATAGGCATCAAAAGAGCCATATACTTCCTGAACTTGTAAAAATGCTTGGGCGTTAGTACGTGTAGCAAAAATCTTGGCTCGATTTCGAATGATGTCTGGATTGTCTAACAAGGTCTCCAACTCTGCATCCGTCATCTCTGCGACCGCTTGAATTTGATAGTCATGAAATGCTTCTCTGAAAGCTTGGCGCTTGTTTAGCACCGTTTCCCAAGACAGACCAGCCTGATAGGTCTCCAAACAAAGCAACTCAAAAAGGGCGCGGTCATCATGAAGAGCCTGTCCCCACTCTTCATCATGGTAGGCCACATATAAAGGGTTATTCATTTTTACCCACGAACAACGTTTTGGCATATTATTCTCCTATTTCACCAACATTTTAAGTGCAGATTTGATATAGTTCTCAGCTGTATCCGTCGTTCCTTCAAAGAACTTCTTGATTTTCTTGAGCTCTGTTGCCTTGTAGCCCAGTGCCAGCATGGCTTCCATAGCCTCTTCCAATTCTTGGTTTTCAGCACTGGCTTGCACTGCGACCTTGGCAGGAAGGTCATCACTAGCCACGACCACCTTGCCTTCCAAGTCCAGCACCATCTGTTGAGCTGTTTTCTTGCCAATTTTGGGGAACTTGGTCAAGTAGGTGATGTTCTTAGTCTCGATGGCTTGAACCAAGCCAGCATTGTCATCTGCAGCGATGATAGCAAGAGCTGACACAGGACCAATCCCTGAGACCGAGATCAGACTGAGGAAGAGCTTCTTCTCATCTTCTGAGCGAAAACCGTAAAGCAGATGGGCATCCTCACGGACAACTTGATGCACATAAATCTGAGTTTCTTGATTGACCTGACCTGAGTATGCATAAGGATTGGCTACATGCAAGATATAACCGATGCCATTTGCCTCAAGGACGATATATTTAGCAGTGATTTTGGTAATGATACCTTTAAGATATTCGTACATAATTTTTTCTCCCTTATTTTGCCTATCTAGTATACCATATTTCCCCAAGACAGACTGCAACAAAAGGTGCAACCTCTGGTTGACAAATAGTACAGGAGATTGTATTCTCATTATAAGTAAAAATTGTTAGGATAGAAGTAGAAAAAGGAGGATAGAATAATGAAACTCGCAGAAAAACTATTTGAGCTCAGAAAGGAAAAAGGTTGGTCCCAAGAAAAGCTAGCAGAACAAATCAATGTTTCTCGGCAAAGTATCTCCAAATGGGAGTCTGGACAAGTCCTTCCTGAAATCGAAAAAGTCATTGAATTAAGCAAGATTTTTCAAGTGACAACTGACTATCTACTACTGGATGAAAACTCTGAAAAAGGTTCCACAGCAGTGATTTTGGAGGAAGACAAGGGCAAATACTATAAAGAAGTTAAGTCCTTTGGTCTCTGGCAAGTGATTTATATTTTCGTATTGGCTTTGGCTATCTATCTCTTTTTAGCCGGTTCTAGTTTTCCAGCCGAATTCACTGCTTGGATCTGGCTAACCTTCGTTCTCTTAATCGCTTCTGCAATTGCTATCAACAAGGCTCTCAAAACAAAAGAACTTCACCTTGATAAGATGATTGGTACCGAAAAAACTTCAGCAGAAGGCAATAGAAAAAAGTGACGGAGATGGAAGTACCTAACCATCCTTTCTTTTAAAAAAGAACAAACGACCTTGTTTCACATCTTATATAAAATTTCCATGATAAAACGCATAATATCAAGGTTTTTGATTACCTGATATTATGCGTTTTTTCTGATTTCAAAGACTTTTAATCAGCTTCCCTTACTCAGCATGAGTTGTTTCATTTGCAAAAGAAATGATCGCTTCTTTGAGCCCATCTCCACTGAGTGAACGGAACTCCTCAATTTTCTGATTGATCGCTTCTAGTGGCATGACATTAACCTTACCAACGAAAATCTTATCCATGACTTGGTTATCAACCAATTCGGTCGAAACCAAGAGTTCTTCATAGAGTTTTTCACCCGGACGAATACCGACTTCAACTATTGGAATTTCGCTTTCGGTATGTCCGCTTAGAAGGACCATTTTCTTAGCCAAATCATAGATCTTGACTGGTTTGCCCATGTCAAGGATAAAGACTTCTCCGTCCTTGGCATAAGCGCCAGCATGTATCACCAGACGACTGGCCTCTGGAATGGTCATGAAGTAACGTGTCATACGGAAGTCTGTCACCGTTACAGGACCGCCTTCAGCAATCTGGCGTTCAAAGACAGGAATCACACTACCACGACTACCGAGAACATTCCCAAAACGAACTGCACAGTAGGTGGATTTGCTACGTTGGTTAAAGCCAGTGACAATCAACTCTGCCACGCGCTTAGTTG
>CALHBZ010000203.1 GCA_937930605.1 Streptococcus oralis | reverse complement strand
ATAAACAAAGTATAAATTTCTAATTATCTTTTTATATTTTCTTAAATGCTCGTAAAGCCTTATTCTATGTGCTTTCGAGTATTTTTACTGTAGGAAGATACTTCACGTTTCTTTGCATATTTCCTCATGTCTTAGCTGTCAGAAGTGGTAAATAAGTAGTAAATTCATTTGTACTACTAAGCAACAAGACGCTCCTGTTGCTTCTCTTTATTCAAGCGTTTCATTTCTGCCATTGCAGAATCGAATGTTGCATGTGCGTAATAGTTCAGCGTCATGGCTATATTAGCATGTCCCATAATGTACTGTAATGCCTTTGGATTCATTCCTGCATTTGCATAGTTGGTACAGAATGTATGTCGCAAACTATGTGGAGTGATGTGTGGCAATTTATCCTCGTTATACTTATTGTATTTCTTAACAAGACCTTTCATCATGCCGTTGTAATCACTTGCCACTTTTGGATAGTTCTTTCTATTAAGAAAGAGGAAATCACTATATCCATCAATCTCAACACGCTTATCATTCTTTCGATTCGCTAACACTCGCTTAAATGCTTGATAGGCTTCTTCAACCATAGGAACTTGACGTTCGCCACTTTTGGTCTTTGGTGTTTCAATGTAGTACCCAATTTCAGTATCTCTCAATAGCTGATGGTCTATATTGACAAGACGATTCTCAAAATCTAAATCTGGAAGTGTCAAACCACCAAACTCTGAAATACGAAGACCTGTTTTTAAGAGTATCAGAATTTCATCATAATTTTTGCTGTAGGTTTTATCAGCTTTTGCAAAGGCTAACAGTTTTTCTTCCTGTTCTTCTGTTAGTACGGTCTTAGGGACAGTATCATCATCAAGAACTGCTTTCAGTTGAAAGTCAAATGGATTCTTCCGAACACAATCATCTTGTATAGCAATATAGAATGAAGCCTTTAAAGAACGTTTGTAGTTATTGATGGTTTGATAAGCATAACCATTTTCACTCATTCTAATAGCCCATTCTTTAGCGTCTGATGGCTTAATACTGTCAATACTTCTTACACCTAACTTGTCTTTCTTCAAAATATCCATAAGATATTTGCGTCCAGTTTCAGTGTTTTTTCTAACCTTTGGTCTTTGAGCGTTCTGTTTTGCGTAAAGCTGGCAGAGTGTCATTTTCTTTCCTACAACATCAATACCATCATGAATGTCTTTCTGTAACTCTGCGATTTTCTCTCTAAGTGAGATACAATCACGCTTTCCTGCTGGTACTCGGTCTGTAGCCACAAGTTTCCACGAGTAAACAAATTGCGGTTCTCCAAATGAATCTATATATTTGTATAAGTATCTTCCGTCTTTTCGTTGGCTCTCTCCAGTCTTTAAGATTCGACCTTTATTGTCACGTCTTTTTTCTGACATGGCATTTGCTCCTTTCCTTTATGGAAAGAGCCTTGATACGACTTAATACTATTTTATCATATACAAGACCCTTTGGCGACGCTAGATTGCGTCCAATGTATCTATAATTTTTTCAAATTGTTTTCGTTTAATCTGAATACGATTGCCATTCATAATCAGCCAATTTGCATTTTTATTTTCCTCTGCCAAGCGTCGTAGCTTGTTTTCGCCAATACGAAAATATTTTGACGCTTCTTCAATGGTTAGGGTATAACGTTCCCAAATAGGAATGTCAGTCTGCTTCATAAAATCCTCCTTTCCAAATCACTTATTTGGATTTCATAAAAGTTGTTTTACCAGCAATCGAACAGCTTTAGCAAAGCTCACGGGAGTTCCACCCCTGCATGGTTCTCATGTAGCCATACTCATTGCCTGCGACGGTTTTATCACGCTCGGACTATTGACTGTATGGGAGTATCATTATCACGATAAGAATGTCGTTGCAGGCAATCCTGCTAAAGATTGCTTCTCGGATCACTAACATGAATCGCTCGCTATCTTTATAAGATAGGTCATGGCGGTTAGTTCCGTTGGCTCTTTTCTTATCGAAACGTATTCGATTACTTTTATTCAGTTTTCAAAGAACAATGGCTCGTTAGCCTATCAAAACACATTGAAAGCTCAATATGCTTTGGTGGAATAACAAACCTCCCTGTTCGGGAAGCGTGGAATGGTTTAGCACGCTTCCACGAAAGGAGAGAGGATATTACTTAATTTCAAATGACAAAATCTTTGTAATCAGTCTGGTTTCCATTCTTCCACGTAAGACTTCATCAACGACCATACTTTGATTGCCATATTCATCTTTCATAAGTCGTAGGGAACGCTTCGTTATGTACCCTCTGTAATGATGTAGAATCTGGTTAATCGCTTCGGTATCGCCATCTGTTGCCTTTACAATGAGAGGAAAGGGAATCATAGGATATTGTGTTTTCATTCTTCAAATTCCTCCATAAACTTTTTAATTAAGGCTAGTCCACTGGTTCTATGCCGATAGACAGTAGAACGGTTCAATTTCAACAGGTCTGCAATTTCTGAATCGCTCATGTCCATAAAGTAAAACAGCAGTAGAATTTCACGTTTCTTGTCTGGCAACTCACGTAATGCTTCACTCAACAAATCATTTTCAACGCCTACTGATAACCCATTGAGTGTAAAAATCTGAAAGTCAGTTGAATAGTTATCTGTTGTCGCAAACTGGCTAACAAGATAATCGCCAACATCCGAAAAGGACACCTCACGCTTTGCAATCCTTGAAAGATAAAGCATATAATTCTTTCGCTCGTCTTCCATAGCACGTTTACAGATATAGTCAAACTGATTTTCTATTGTGGTCTGAAAAGAAGATGGTTTCATGTTTCTCACCCCCTTTCTGTCTAGGAAAGGAAGTGAGCCTTGCTCGTTTATCTCCTTTCACTCTTAGTCCCAATGTGAAAGGGGGATTTGTTGCATTACTGATAAATAAACTTTGTAAAAAAGTTCTGAATAGCCAAAAAAGCATATAAACAGATTTATTTCTCTGTTTACATGCTTCTGTTATTCTATCTATATGATTTATAAAACCACATTGGTGGACGTACTTATCTATTGCAGATAGACGACTTTTTTTGACAAGAACCCAATGTAAGGAAATTTATTGTATATGATGTACTTCATGGCGACGTTGACCTCCAACAAACCGCCATTTGGAAGTAATATACAATATTTTAACAGCGTAAATAGCACTACCATATAACGGTTTTTTTTATTGGCGTTTAGTAGTGCTTTTTATTAAATATAAACCTATAAACCATATAACACGTTTTTCTATACCTGTTTTTAATTCAGTAGGAACAATAAAA
>CALHBZ010000202.1 GCA_937930605.1 Streptococcus oralis | reverse complement strand
TTTTCGTTGATGTAAAGGATCCAGTTGTTACCAGTGTTCCATCCTGACATGTGAGTGTTTCCTTTGTATCCATCAAGGACTTTAACACGGTTTTCTTTACCTGCTACTTTTTCCCAGTTCTTGCCTTCTGGTCCATAAACAAGTCCGTTCAAGAGTTCTGGGTTAGTGTTCAAGAGGTTCAACACTTCCATTGCTTTTTCTTTGTTCTTAGAGTTGTTTGAGATTACAAAGTTAGCAACTTGAGTTGTTTGGTTTTTCTTGATGAAGTTAGTAAATGGTTTGATTTTGATGTCTCTGTTAGCAACACGAGAAAGCAAGCTGCTACCGTAGTCAGCTGGTCCTACTGTTTCTTCGCGAACAAGCCAAGTATCTTGAGTAAGGTCATATGAAGTTTCGCTTGTTGCTACGTCTTTTGGAATGTATCCTGCTTCATAGTATTTGTGAAGAGTCTTCAAGTGTTCTACGAAACGAGGAACTTCGTAACGGTTTACGATCTTAGTAGTATCGCCTTCAAGGTCGATGACGAATGGAAGACCATTTGCAACTGGGTAGTCAAAGTTTTCTGATGGAATAAAGTTTTTACCAACAGCGAATGGCATTACATCTGGTGCTTTTTCTTTGATTTGTTTCAAGACTGGTTCAAGTGTTTCGTATGAAGTTACACCTGAGATATCGATGCCGTATTTTTCAAGAAGTGGGCCGTTGAAAGCAAAGTTTTGTGAAGATGCAACGTTAGCTGCAACTGGAACAGCGTAGATTTTACCGTTTACAGTGTTACCTTTGATGTAAGCTGGGTCAAGCGCTTTGTAAAGTTCAGCTCCTTCTTTCTTGTACAATTCTGTCAAGTCAGCATAAGCACCTTTTTGAGCGTTTACTACATAATTATCTGCAAATGCGATATCGTAGTTTTCACCTGATGAAGTGATAACTGACATTTTCTTACCGTAGTCACCCCAACCAAGGTATTGGATGTCCAATTTAGCACCAACTTTTTCACCGATGATTTTGTTTGCATTTTCTAGCAATTCATCCAAGTTATCTGGTTTATCACCGATTTGGTACATTTTGATAACAGTTTTTTCGCCTGAAGTTGACTCAGCAGCTTTTTGGTTATTCCCTTTAAGGTTGCCACAAGCTGCAAGGCCAGCAGCCAAAGCTACAAGGCTAGCAGATGCAAAAGCATATTTTTTCCAGTTTTTCATGATAAAAACTCCTTTTTTTTATTTTTAATTTATAAACAATTTTAATGAGTAACTTTCCTGATGATGAAAAGTTAGATAGAGAAGAGAAAACTTGTTTCTCAATGGTTTATTCTTTAACACCACCGATAGTCAAACCTTTTACAAAGTAGCGTTGGAAGAACGGATAGAGAATCGCAATCGGAACAGTTGCAACTACAACCATTGCCATACGTCCTGTTTCTTTTGGTAGGGCAACTGCAAGTTGTCCAGACATTCCAACTGACTTGGCAATGTAATCCATGTTGTTTTGAATTTGCATGAGCAAATATTGCAAAGGATACAAGTTATCACTCTTGATGTAAAGAAGGGCGTTAAACCAGTCATTCCAGAAGCCAAGAGCTGTCAAAAGCGTGATAGTTGCGATACCTGGTAGTGAAAGCGGCAAACAGATCTGGAAGAAGATCCGAGCCTCGCTGGCACCATCGATACGAGCTGATTCGAGGATTGCTTCTGGGATAGTCTTCTTGAAGAAGGAACGCATCAACATGATGTTGAATGGTGATAGAAGCATGGGAACAATCAAGGCCCAAATGGTATCACCAAGGTGAAGCAACTGAGTTACCACGATGTAACCTGGTACCAAACCAGCATTGAATAACATACTAAGCAGTGCGAAGATTGTAAAGAATTTACGATACTTAAATGTTGAACGTGAGATGGCATAGGCGTAAGTTGTAGTAATAAAGACGTTTGTCAATGTACCGACAACTGTCACAAATACTGAGATAAAGAGCGCTTGTAAAATTTTATCTTTGAATTGAGCCAAAAACTCAAAACCATCTAATCCAAACTGTGATGGGAAGAAGCTATATCCATATTGAATAATACTCTTCTCATCTGTAATTGAGATAATGATGACAAAGATGAAAGGCAAGATACAAGAGAAGGCCAGCAAACCAGATATAAGACTAAAGAAAATATCTGCTTTTTTGCTGAAGGAGTGTATGCCAACATTATCAATTTTTTCTTTTTGAATTTTTTTTGCCATATGCTCCTCCTTTCTAGAATAGTGCTGAGTTAGAATCAACACGTCTTGCAAGTAAGTTTGATAGGATAACTAGAATCAAACCGACAACTGACTGATAGAGACCGGCTGCTGAAGCCATACCAATATCTGCTGTCTGAGTCAAACCATTAAAGACATAGACGTCCAATACGTTTGTTACACTATAGAGCTGACCAGCGTTGTGAGGGATTTGATAGAAGAGACCGAAGTCTGCACGGAAGATATTCCCGACTGCAAGGATGGTCAATACTGTCACAAGTGGTGTCAACTGAGGAATCGTTACGTTGCGGATACGTTGCCATTTGCTAGCACCGTCCACTGTCGCTGCTTCGTAGTAAGTTGGGTCAATACCCATGATGGTTGCGTAGTACATAACACTACTATAACCAAAGCCTTTCCAAATACCTAGGAAGAGGAGAAGATAAGGCCAGATACTGACGTCAGCGTAGAAGTTAATCCCCTTCATGCCAAGAGCTTCCAAGGTGTGGTTAATAAGCCCTTTATCGATATTTAGGAAAGCATCTGTAAAGAAACTGATGATAACCCAAGACAGGAAGTAAGGGAACAGCATAGACGTTTGGAAGATCTTAACCATTCTCTTAGAGCGAAGCTCACTGAGGATGATGGCAATCCCTACTGATACAATCAAACCGATAAAGATAAAGCCGAGATTGTAGAGGACAGTATTTCGAGTGATGATAAAGGCATCTTTCGAACTAAACAAGAATTTAAAGTTATCTAGTCCGACCCATTTACTATTTATAATACTGTGGACGAATCCTTCACCAGTCATATGGTAGTCTTTGAAGGCAACCACATTCCCAAGAACTGGAATGTAGAAGAATAGAATCAACCAAAGTGCCCCTGGTAAAACCATCAAGAGAAAAATCCAGTTATCTCTCAAGGTCTTTGAAAACTTTTTCATAATTTCCTCCCATTTTATTCCTAAAAACTGATTTCATCGAATTTTTAGGTTTGATAACGATTACATTATTAGTATACTCCTATTTGAAGGTTAGGTTAAACTAC